>NZ_JARACR010000040.1:0-22470 GCF_028765505.1 Aliivibrio sp. A6
GCCCAAGAGCAATGCTCTTGGGCCTAGCTCTTTACTAGAGGAAGCGATAGGTTCGCAACCTGATTGACGAACGGAGTAAGGAGATCAGGTTGCGAACCTATCGCAACCATAAAACCGTTCAATAAATTAGAGTCTGGCTAAACACCCGACTAGACGAATTCGTCCTAAGCTAAAGAGTTTTTTAATTATATATCAATACTATATTACCTTCAAATTAATTATTATACGCTTATTTTTCGTCAGTATAGTGCTTTGTTAACACATCCAATATATATACTTGATGATCTTTAATTTTTTCTTTTGTCCAATTACCTCCATCTCCCATCAAGCTAAAGATATGTTTGGATTTTAATGAATCATAACTTTCTTTGTTCATAAATTCTGCACGTTTAATACTTTCAGCCTTATCGCTATAAGTAGAATTTTCACCTGGACTAAGTAAAACTAAGTTACCAAAATGATGTAACCAATCATGAGATAACTTACTATTGTTCTGTGGGTGAATATGTTCTATCGAATTCTTTGATGTAATTCGATATCTTTTAAATTTTAGAACCTCTACAGAGCTCAGTATTGACTCTGAACTATTGAGATGCTTCCAAAGTAGATATTCAAGTTTTTGAAACCAATAATGCTCAAAACTGGTGCCATTCGATTCACTAAAGTAACGAATCTTTTCTACCCATTCTATTATTTTAGGCTTTTTCGATTTCGCTTGTTTAAAACTGGCTTCTTTTTGAGAACAAATAGCAAGTGACATTCTGTTGTCTATTCTTTCAAGTAACTTGAGAGCTTTCTTTTCTTGTTTACTGCCTATACTTTTCTTTATTAGTTCAGTAATAAAAGGGGTTATCCAGTATTGGGCACTTCTCTCACCCGTAAAGTTACGAACACTTTGCAATAGAACTATGCCACTAAGCTCTTTCGCTGTGCGATTGATATAGTAATTGCCATTAGATTTGCTTCGAGATTGATAGGTTAGGCCAAGATGAGACTCGGTAGAATCATCGCGCTTAACCCATTTAACGACCCAGCGGTCGAACTGATAGCGAACCTGCCAAAGCATTTCAATAAAGTCTTTTATAGATTGTTCATCAGCATTTATTAATGGCTCAAAAACTTCCAGCAAACGATCACTGTGAAGCCTTACGTCTATGTCATCTTTGTCATTTACCGCTAGATATACTCGATAAGCGTGTATCAAGAAAAGTGGGAATTTTATTATCGGCTCGCAATAAACCGTTTCTACATCTAGATCATATGTTTCGAATACATCTGCCTTAAGATTATCAGGGACATTTTTTCTGTTTAACTGTTCAGCTAACTCTTCGATACTAAGCCCTGCTGATTGCTCATAACCTAGGTCTGTATCTTTATGTAATTCTGCTGAGTGCAGAAAGCGATTGGTATCAAAAACAGCTAGGTCTTCAGGTTCAATAGCATTCCAATCTGAATGGCTAAAAACTTCCCGGACATTGCGCTCAAAATAGTTCTCCATATGTTCACAAGCAACCCATATCGCATCATATAGAGCTTTATCAGACAATTTCTTAAACAATTTGGCTTTAAGAATATCGGCTTGTTCTAACTGAACCCCTCCAGTGTTCATGGTCGCAAACAAACGGTTTAAATCCATTTGAGCCGAAACTATGTTGTTAACCCATTGCACATTACTATAAAAATACTCTGCAAATTGCCCAATAGTCACATCAGGATCTTTATTGAGCTTTTTGACCTCTTGGGTCAATACATTCAGTGCAATACCGATCTGTTTTAGATAGTCATTGCTATCTATTTTTTCTTGAGAAGGTATTTGATAGTCTTTAAGGCCCGCTAAGCCACCTAGGAGCTGTTGAACTTGTTCTCGAATAGCAAATTGTAAGCGAGGTATTACTTTTCCATCACTAGTCTTAAAAACTGCTAATTCTGAAAGTTTCGAGTTAACTCCTGCATAACTAAAAGCAATGGCGATAAGCATCAAAGTTGTGGTGCGCTGCTGCCCATCAATTAACTCATAGATGGCATCACCGTTTTTCTGTAATACTGATGACAGAATGGTGCCAATAAAGTAATTATTATCCGTTTGCTTATTTGACTCATGATACCTTTTACAAGCTTCTTTAATATCATTGAACAGAAGCAATACATCGTCATCAGACCAAACATAAGGGCGTTGGTAACTAGGAATAGAGAACTGGTAGTCATCAACCAAGATCTTCTCTAAGGTCAATATTTCCGTCTGAACAGATAAAGTAGACAAGATTACTGCCCTCCTAGCAATCTGACTTTTTCTGTAAAGTCATTTGAGAATTTAGTTGCGTACTGCTCTTTGGTTATTTGGGTTTCAATTTCGATAGAGAACTCTTTTTTTACTTTATTTATAAAATCTTGCTTACGACTGGATTTCTGTTCCGTTGGTGATCGTTCTGCTTCAATGATGCCTTCAGCACTTACGTTAAGTTGAAATTCATCCAATTTTAAAAAGCACTGTTCAGGCGTATAGCTCATTGCTATCCAATCCAATATTGGTGTTTTACGTAAAAATGCAGGAACAGATTTTTCTTTTACTGCAACTTGGTTTTCCACTCGCCTTGAATACACCACCCTAAATAGTTTTTTTGCGGCGACTTCTAGGTATTGTTGTCCAAACAGGCTGATATATAACAATAAGCTCGTGTCAAAAAGCTGCTTTAGATAACCACAACCATGGAGGTTGCATATAAGCTCGTGATAGAAACGGTGAAAGTCTGTTCCTGTAATATTTTCAGTTTCATTAGCGACTAGATAGGTTTGACGAAGCTGCTCAAAATACTGAAGATAATGAATGGTATTAGCGCCACTATTCAGTGGTTGACGTAAATCATAGCCAACTTGAGGTTGCGATAAACTCTCACCACCACTCTCGAAGTAAGTTCGTGTGACTCGGCCAAAAGCTACATCTTCTCCCGTTGTTTTAGAAGACAACTCATCAACGACAGCATCAACAAGCAAGCGTTTCTGGTGGTGTAATGGCATTGTTCTTCGAGATCGATCTTTTAAGTCTTTTTTTAAATTAAAGTACTCCCAATACCGCCCTCTTAAGAGCAAATCAATCACAGGATTGATGTTATTTAAACTCTCCCATAAGGCCGCAAAATGGCGAGTTTTAGAGGGCGTATTCTTGTCTATCACGTTTAGGTGATGTGCCTTAATAACATCAGGCCCTTTTAAGCGTACTCCACCAGTGTTCTGGGTTTCAAAAAAGCGATAGGCTTCATCTTCATTATTAGTCACAACCAATGTGACATTAACTAATGAAAAATCAATACTGGCAATTTGCTCACGTTTATCCAACAGCCAAGCCAAGTTATGTTTAATCTGTTGCTGACTCTCAGGTGCTTCATAACGTAGAGTTGAATTTTGATACTCACCTTTTAAAAAGGCAATCAGTGCCATGGTGGTCAGACGCTGCTGTCCATCGATGATATTGAGCAGATTATCCTGCTGATGCAAAATAATACTGCCCAAATAAAATGGACATTTTTGAGTATCTTTATTGCTTTTAAAGCCTGATTGATAATCTTTAAAATCTTGCAGTAAGCGCAGCATCTGCTCCTCAGACCAGCGGTATGGGCGTTGATACTCAGGTATGGAAAGCTGACCATTAATTGTTGAACCATCAGAGGCTATAATCCCCTGATGGTCAAAAATATGCGCTAACGTTGTACTGGCAACAGATACTGACATTTTACTTCCTTGTTAGTTGAGTATGCTTTCTTGCTTTTGTGGCACTTTAATTTTGCCTGTCACTGCACTGTTGATCAGTATTGTTTTGTACTCTTTGAGCTTTTCAATTTGTTGAAGCTGTAATTTTACGGCTTGGTCGATTTTATTAGATTGTACTTCTACGTGTGCAACTATTTGATCTTGTTCATTACGACAAGGAAAGCCAATTTCCATATCAAAGAACATTCGAGAGTAAAATCTTAGCCTTGAAGAGTGCAACCCTGTAGATACTTTATTGTAATGCTCTATATAACCGACAGTTTTAAGTAACCATTCAAGGTAAACCGGATTAAATATATTCAATGGTTTCTGACGGAAAATACTATACGCTGAACTTACAATGCCTGGTCGTTCTGAAACCCCTAAAGCCCCCATCCATGCCCACATAATGTTCATGACTAAGTCATTTTTTTTACATGTTTTAGAACCGCTATAATCTTCCGCAATCATGGTTACATTCTTTTCAGATCGCGGAGTAACACCTGTTATATGTGATACCGATAATAACTCTTCATCGCCATTGACTGAGCGCTCATCAATTTCATCAAATAAGTATTTTGCTCGTTTAACTTCCCAATGCTTTGGAATTCTACCGATCCAATCAACACCAGAGTCTTTCATGGGTACATTTGGAGCTAGGCCTTGAGTCACAGCTTGTTGGATGATGATTTGTTTACGCTCTTTTAACAGCTCGATTTGTTGCTGTTTGATAGCTACGGCTTCATCAATTTGAGCCGTTTTTTTATCAAGAAAATTGGCTATAGCAACTTGAGAGCTTTCTGGCGCTATAACTACATACATATTTGATAGTTCTGATGAGTTTATAGCTGGGTAGCTCATCCCTTTAGCTATATCATCCACTTGTTGGGTAAAAGCATTACTCTTTATGAAACTAGCAAAGTACTTGGAGTTTAACTCTAGGCGCGGAGATAAGACTGCAAAACCAGTAGAAAATACGTAGTCCTTATGTTCTTCTTCTATAAATGAAATAGCCTTGAGGTATGTACGTACTGTTGAGACAATAGTATCTCCTGCCTTAGCTAACCTACGAGCGCGAGATGGTGATTCTGAAAAAGTGAATGTTTCACTTTTTTCTATGCCATTTACTAGCGATACACTTCCTATATCAACATAATTAATCGTACGCTTTGCTGAAGTGTTTTCAGGCAAAGTGCGGCTATTAATTTCAGCGCAAAACTTTAGTTTCTTAACTGACCATCCCATAGGTATTTTACCTATTCTATCAATACCAGAATCTACATATTGCTTATACTCAGGCATCTCTAAAAATGAATTTTTAATCATTTTTCACCCCTGAATTTTAGTGAGAGACACACCAAGGATATCAGCAATCAAACCTTCGGCTTTTGTCTCTAGATTTATAATTTCTTTAGCAACCTCACTCATTGAGCGTAGTGACTTATGCTGATAGAAGTACTTGTTAAAGCTAATCTCATAGCCAATTTTAGTGCTATCAAGATTTATCCACGCCTCACCTACATGAGGCTGTACTTCATCAAGGAAGTATTGGTGGATTTCACTGTTATTAGTGTTAGCTTCTTGGTTGGTTGAGACATAATTAAGCGGAATAGATTCTGCGTCACGCAAATCTGAGTTACTCTCGTAAGTAGTAAATTCGTTTTTGTTACTCGTGGCATAGTAGCCAAAGTCACTCAAATCAGCTTGTTCACAACCTAAGTGCTGTAACAGCTCATCAAGTTTATCTTGCTTAAATTTAACCACCTTTTTAATCACTTTGTGAGCGTTTTCGTCATACCAACTCACCGCGTCTAAAATGGTCTTCTTCTCAGCAGGGGTTATTTTGATAACCTCTTGTTTCTGTGCTTTCTTTAGCTCTGTTAGCCTCTTTATTTTAAGATCAACGTCTTCCTTGAAGTCATTGACGTTATCGTATTGCTTATCGCCAAATTCAGTGAGAAGCTCCGCTGCCATTTGATAGATATTGCGTAATTTCAACCAATTTTCGATATCCAATAGCTTCTTCTTGGCTTTGGTATTTAAAGTAATGTCGTTTTCTTCACACCAAGCAAGAGTGGTGTTTTCAACGGTTTTTAAGAATCCTTTTTGATAAACACTTTCACCATACTGTGCATACAGGTACTCCATTGGCTCACGTAGTGCTTTATCAAAACGCAGTGGTTCTATTAGTTCTTGCTTGAATTGAGCGCTTCGGCGATCTGGTCGTTCAATATTGACTTTGTAATAGCCAAAATCTTTGTTATTAAACACTTTCGAGGCTAGTCCAATAGGTTCATCATTGTCGTTTTTTGTTCGCTCAATCGACTTGCCACATAGGTAAGCCTGAGTTATTTGAGCAATATGCTCTGGAAGGAATTCGCAGTTCTTGTCGCCCAAGTTTTTGCGCAGCTTTTTAAACAGCAGACTAGCATCAATTAATTGTACTTTGCCTTTTCTGTCTTCTGGTTTGTTATTGCTTAATAGCCATATGTAAGTCGTTATCCCTGTGTTGTAGAACAGGTTATTTGGCATTTGCACGATAGCGTCTAGCATGTCGTTTTCAATGATGTAGCGACGAATATTGCTCTCTCCAGAACCTGCGTCACCAGTAAATAAACTAGAGCCATTGTGTACTGATGCAATGCGAGCGCCCAACGGACTGTGAGCCGTTGATTTCATCTTGCTTACCATTTCCATAAGGAACAGCAACTGTCCATCACTAGAGCGCGGCGTGGCATCAACAAAGCCATCCTTAGCTGGCTCACCCCAGTAATCGTTTAACGGAACACGGAAACGAGAGTCGATAACATCAGTGCCATCTTTAATGTTCTTCTGCTCGCTAGCCCAACTTTTCCCATAAGGTGGATTAGACAAGCAGAAATCAAAACGATTGGCTGCAAACTCATCAGTAGACAAGGTCGAACCAATCTTAATGTTCTCAGGGTTATTACCCTTGATCATCATATCTGACTTACAGATAGCGTAAGTCTCATCATTGATCTCTTTGCCGTAAAGACGGATATCGCGCTTAGAAGTTCGATTCTCTGATTTAACTGGGTACTTCTCTTCAATGAAATTTTGCGCTTCGGTTAGCATGCCACCACTACCACATGCAGGGTCATAAATTGTCAAAGGATCTGGCAAGCCGCCTTTAATCGGATCAAAGACTAAATGAACCATTAGTTCAATTACTTCACGTGGAGTAAAGTGCTCACCCGCTTCTTCATTATTATCTTCGTTGAACTTACGAATAAGCTCTTCAAACACATAACCCATGCCTAAATTACTGACAGGCGGTAGCTTATAGCCATCAGGATCAATCTGTTCATTAGGAGTAAGGTTGATGTTTGGTGAAACGAACTTCTCCAGTACATCTAGCAATACGTCTTTACTCGCCATGTGACGAATTTTTGCTTGTAGATCGAAGCAAGCAATAATCTCTTTAACGTTGTCACTAAAGCCAAATAAGTATTCTTCAACATTCGCCAACAAGATTTGTTGATTGTTAGTTGCGGTGCTTTGTAAGCTTTTTAGCGTCCATCTTGAGGTGTTATAAAACACGTAACCAGATTCCGCCATTAATGGCGCATCATCAAGCTCAGTGGCTTCCATTTCTTCAGTTTGAAACCTCACCTCTGCCAAAACTGCATCTTTAGTTGGCTCTAATAAAGTATCTAAACGACGCAATACCACCATAGGCAAGATAACATCACGGTATTTACCACGGACATAAACATCACGTAGGCAGTCGTCTGCAATAGACCAGATAAATGAGATAAGTTTGTTGTGTACTGAGTGATCCATAACGATCCTATTTAAAATCTAATAAGTTCTATAATAAGAACTGTAAGTAATAGAGCTTTGAGTTAACAATATTACTTTTATTTAATACGCAGCATTAGACATAACTACTGCGTAAACTTATTTATTATACAAAGAGTTACTTTACCGATACTACTTAGATTTACCAGCAAGGCCGATGATCAATGCGCCTAGTGCAGCACCAGCGATAAATGTTCCGACCCCACTTCCACTCGCAGTTTTTGCTTTTGTTGTATTACCTCGTGGCTGTGCCTGAACTAAAACATCATCATTTGATTGTAAGTTTCCAACCGTATTTACAACTAAGTTAAACAAACTTTCGACAGGTATATCTAATGCTTGGGCACACTCAAACATTTGATCTACAGAAAAAGTTGACTTCCCAGATTCTAAGCGGCTATAGCTTGCTTGTGACAGCCCCATTTTTTCTGCCAAAACACTCTGTTCAATACTTAATTCTTTTCGTTTATTAGCAATGACAACACCAAGAACGGATGAATATGAAACCATTTTATCTTTCATTTTTTTCACCAATCACAAAATAGCACTTGATAAAATCAGTGCATGCATATAGATTAACTGCATCAATATACGTTTAACGCATAACTCAGCATTAATTGAGTTTGTATACTTTAAATCAAAAAAGGAAAATTATGAAGAATAAACTGAACTTAGGTGACTTACTTTACCGATCAAAATTGTTTGTAGAGCATGCAGGCATATATCTTGGCAGTGATCGAGTACTTCACAACAGCCCTGATGGTAATGTACAGATCTGTACATTAGATGAATATTCAGCGGGGAAACCAATAAAAGTAATATTAAATCAATTAAGTAAAGAAAAACAAAATGAATTGTTACACCAAGCAGAACAACTTATCTCACAAGCTAAGCACTACGGGATTCTTAGTTTTAACTGTGAACACTTAGCTTCTAGTGTTCTCTCTGGAAGTTCTACAAGTGAGCAACTTCAGGGAGTAGGCTTAGGTGCTGCTGCGGGACTCTTACTGGCTTATAGTAATAAATCTAAATACTCATTTTTATTTTTATTAGCTGGTGGATTAATCGGCTGCATGGCAGTTAACGCTTCTCGAAAATATGATTTTTCCATTTAAGATCAATTAGATAATGAAGACAAAAATACAATCCTTTTATCTATTTATTTTGTCTTCATTCTGTTTAAAACTTGTACAACCATTGGTGTACCAATAACCCTCTACTTTTAATCACCCTTACTTATCCCTGATCGTAGTGCAGTTACTTTCCGAGATAGTTCACGATAAATCACTATCTTTTTGGCTTACACTCCCTCTCCCCTTAATCTAGCAAGTACTATTATTTCTTTTGATCTTACAATTACTACTTCCTACCATTAACTCCAATTCAAAAATAACTCACATATATATCACCTTTATGCATATCCAAAACGAATGCCTTAAAGGAGCTTTACATGCAAAAACAATCCAACCTCACTTATGTCGTTAATGAGCCTTTAACGGCAAATCAAGTGTTCGAAAAAGCCGCTGAATTACTAGAGCACCAATATCAACGTGAAAACTCATTCACAGATCCGACTAACACCAAACATTATCTATCCATGAAATTAGGCCACCAAGAGCGTGAAGTGTTTGCTGTGCTGTTTCTGGATAATCAAAATCAACTCATTAGTTATCAAGAGCTGTTCTATGGCACTGTCGATTCTGCCAGCGTGTATCCTCGTGAAGTCGCAAAGGCAGCATTATATGCCAATGCCGCTGCGGTGATATTTGCCCACAACCATCCTTCGGGGATTGCGGAACCATCAGGGAGCGATAAACGCATTACCACTAAATTAGTGGATGCATTAAATTTATTAGATATTCGAGTACTTGACCATGTGGTGGTTGGCTCACCTTGTGTCTCTTTTGCAGAGCGAGGGCTTATCTAATGAAAAGAGAATTACTTGTTCACGGTAAAGACCTAGCATTACCCAAAAGTCTGCATCGTCATCTTGAAGTAGTCTTAGATAGTTTTTCACTTCGTACTGACATCAATCGACTTTCAGTGAACTTTCGAGACACCAGCTATTACCATCGACGTGAGGGATTGCACCCTGTAGAAATGCGCTTTGAGCGAGACGACATTAATCGTCATATTTGGAAGCTGGTATTTATTGCCAGCTTTTCCTATCCCGATGAACACAGCCCAAACGTTGCACCTGAGCTGTACTTTAACTTTAAACGTGGTTGGTTCTATCAACCTGATATTCAAGGCTGTGAGCTTGCAAGGCCGCAAGTCATCGACCTATTTACCTCATGGGCACTCGCCTTTTGTCGTCAACTTCGAAACCAACACTTTGATGATATCTCTGCTAACGAGATACGCACTTAACCTCATCTGCTTCCAATTTATTACTTTTTGTCACTATCTTATTTAAATCATAGGAGGACACACCGTGTCTGAATTACAAACCATCATTACCACCACTAACCTTGTTCCTACGTTATTGCCAGTATCAAGCAAGCTGAACCAATGCCTTGTTGATGCATTTAATCAACGCCCTGAATTGCATTCTGGCTTAGAGGAAACAAACAGTGTCATCTTCAATTTTCGAGATAAAAGCTACAGTGCTGAAAGTGGTGGTTTTCATCCTGTTGAGATTGCTTTAACCAAAGAAGCAAATAACACATGGCACTATGCCTACATCACTAACTTTGCTTTTGTGGGTAATCATTATCCTGAATTAGCCAAAGAATTAGATTTTGATTTTCTAAGTGAAGAATGGTTTGCCAGCTATTTAGGACGTTATTCGTCCATCAAAGATGACGGTGCCGCTAAGGAGTTGTATCAATTATGGGAGCATAACTTTCTGGCTTATGCCGATATGGGAATGTATGACGAAATAGAAATCAACGTATCTTAATCATCCTCCTTATTTCAATATCAATCACATCATGCCGCAGCCTTTTGGTTGCGGTTTTTTTATGCTTAAAAATCAGGATAACTAACTCATGAATAAACAAATAATACCCACCCTTAATCCCTTCTCTGTCTTAGTCAATTGGTCTGAATCCAATGAGTTCAATGGAGGTCAGTTGTATGACTTCATGGACTTTGAGCGTAAAGCATTGGACGTAGCTAAACAAAAACCATTAGGCGGTTACGACAAAACCAATGTAACGGTGACATTTGAAAATGGGGATGAACACCAATGTCGATTAGATTTAGGTTGTGGTGGCAATGATGTAGGCTTTGCTGATCATTGTCTTAGTACGCTTGAATATCATGAAAAACATCACCTCGATACAGATAAGCCGTGGTTACGTAATGATGCTAATCATCAACAATTAATCACACTCATTAGAACCTATCATTTTGATATCGAGTTTATAACTGATGCTCGAAACCAAACCATCAAAGCCACTGAACTTGCGAAGCAACAAGAGCGAGATAAAGAGCAAGCCAAACGTGAGCAAGAAGAAAAAGAATGGCAAGCACATCAAGCCAATGAAAAGGCATTTCAAGCAGCTCTAGTCATACCTGAATGGACGAAAGGCGTGATCGTAGCTACTTATACCGAATACGATAAAGAACGCAGTGAGCCGCATTCAGGAGAGCATCACACCAAAACCCTTCGCACCATTATTTTAGCATGGTCTACCCATACCAGACGATTATTCCCTGAACTGCGTAAAGCCTGTTTGGATCATCCTGATACGGTATTTCTAAACGATAAAGAGCAAAGCTGTGAGCATCGTAATAACTACGGTATAGGGCAAGGCTCTGGCTTAACGAATGTGGATTATCTTTATCATGGTTGGTGTGTGGAAAAGATTGTCTTTGGGAATAAATACAACAAAGCGAAATACGTTCCATTAGGGGAAATCGTCATCCCTTTATCACAAGATAAATGAGGCTACACCATTAGATTATTGAAAAGGTAAAGGTCTTCGTCTCTCACCTTAAAACCCTTGCTCTATGCGGCTTTAGAAGGACTAACACTTGTAATCTCAATGTGCTTAACAGAGCAATATCACTCCTTCTCAATTATCCACCACTCACTTATTTTTAAGATCACTATCGCTACGACATAAGTCAACGCAGCCATAGATACACTCCCTATCAATTACCCTCAACAAGTTAAGCGAATGAATAAGAATGCCCCAAACCGTTCACAACATTATCTTCAATTAATTCTAGAAATTTATAAGCGCATACCGAAACATCGTAAAACCACCGCAAAAGAGATCCAACAGCAATTAACTAATATCGGCATTGATCGCAGTGAAAGATCTATACAGCGTAACTTAGCGGATATGGTTCAATTCTTTGATGACATTGAAATGGATAATCGAGACAAACCTTATGGATATACTCGTCGTTCAAGCTCTTTATTATCAGAGCATAGACAAGATGCCCTTTTATTATACTTAGCAACCCATTACTTACGTTATTTATTACCCGTGACACTGACTGCTTCAATGGAAAATATACTCTCTGATACAAAACGACTTTTTCTTCCTGAAAATGCGAACTCTAAAGAACGTCAGTGGGTAAATAAAATAGGCGTTGTCAATGACTCCTTTACGCAATCATTCCTATGCATACCTTCTCATATCTTTGAGCCAATCAGTTATGCCTTGTTTCATAACCGATTACTGTCACTTACCTACACAGAAGGAACACAAGCAAAAAAAATAAAAGAGGTTATGCCCCTTGGTTTAGTTCAACAAGGTGAATGGCTTTATCTTATTTATCAAACAAAAGAAGAAGTCATTACATACTCAATATGTCTGCATCACATCATTCAAGTAAGTGTATCTACCTTTTCATTTACCTACCCGAGTGAATTTACCTTACAGCAATACCTTAATAAAGAATGGGGGGAGGTTCAATCATCACATAAAACACATGCTCATTGAGGTTAACTACAGAGCCAATTACGACTCTGTATACAGTTATACATAACTTAACGAACGGTGCATGCATCTCGCAATGCAACTTTCTCCATCATCCACTCTTCTATTTCATGTTCCACCCAGCGGACCCCTCTCTTATCTATATCCAACTTAACAGTGCCAGGGAAACGCCCTTCATTCATAAATTTATAGACACTTGAACGACCTAATCCAGTCATTGCCATTACTTCTTTTAACTTAATGAATTTCATTATTTTATTCCTTATGAGTTTTCGTCATAAGGAGGTGCACTACTGTTATTTTTACGCGAAACTTATCGCTTTTCCTGATATAAGGACTTCCAATGAATAAACCACCCAATCTCTTCTTACAGCTTGAAGAAGATATTAACCTCGCCAGTCTTAATCCAAATACCCAAAACCTATTACTTCGTAACCTCAACACATTAAAGACCACCCAACTAAACATCATGATTGTTGGTGCAACAGGTGCAGGGAAAAGCTCAACCATTAACGCGTTATTCAATATGGATATAGCAACCGTTGGCACAAGTAGCTCTCCTGAAACGTCAAACATCACAGCCTACACTCTGCATAATTTGGTGTTGTGGGATAGTGCAGGATTAGGTGATGGCTATACCAATGACAAGCAACATGCCAAAGCCATTAAACAGAAATTAAAAGAGAGAACAAAGGACGGTGAATTATTGATAGATTTAGTGCTGGTGATTATTGATGGCAGCACTCGTGATTTAGGGACGCCAGTGACACTTATCAACAACGTTATTCTTCCCTCAATAGGAGATAATCCAAATGAGCGAATTTTAGTTGCAATTAACCAAGCGGATATTGCACAAAAAGGAAGGGATGCATGGGACTACGATAACAATCACCCAACCCCAGCTTCAGCCGCCTTTCTTGATGATAAAATAGTGTCACTCAAACAGAGGTTATTTGAATCAAGCAAACTAACCATCTCTCCTATCTATTATGTCGCAGGGTTTCATGATGGTGAGCATCAACAACTCCCTTACAACCTCTCTAAGCTATTGCTGCTCATCGTTGAACATACACCAAAAAATAAAAGAGTCATTTTGGCTAATCGCACATTATCAACCAAGCAGAGTGCATGGCAGTATGATGATGAACATTGTGATTACAATCAGAAGACACGACATCATTTATGGGAGGGAATTATGGATTCTATTCATCATGGTGCTGATATCGGCTCTGATATTGGTTTTGTCTTTGGTCGTACAGGAGAGCTGATTGGAGCCTTAATTGGAGGGACATTAGGCGCAATTTCTGGTGGTCTACGCAGCCTGTTTAGATTATGAAGGTATTATGCTAACAACGACACAAGAGCAACAACTGCACCTTACGACTCGTCGTTTAGATACTCATCCCATTGATGTACTGATTGTCGGAGCAACAGGCTCAGGGAAAACCACCACGTTACAAGCGTTACTACCAAAAAAATTACGTAAGCGAGCAAACAAACACCCAACGTTACCTGATATGAAAAAGATGCATGCTTATCGTATTCATCCACATTTACGGATGTGGGAGCCTATTCCCCCTGACTCACTCACATTAAAAAATGAACAGTTATATGAAAAAGAAATCATTAATACGCTTCAATACGCCTACCCTTACAAAGATAACCATTATGCATTTATCGATATGGTCGTAATAGTGATTGATGGATCAAGCCGAGATATAGGAACCGCCATTAATCTGATCAACCACACTCTACTGCCCTATTTCCCCATAGAAAGAATAGTGGTTGCAATTAATCAAGCCGACAGAGCAATGAAAGGACGACATTGGGACACACTACTAAATGAGCCCTATCCACCACTACAGCATTACCTAATCCATCAAGCCAATACCATAAAGCACCGACTTTCGGCGTCTTGCTCAGAGTCCTTTCCTACCCCAATTTATTACTCAGCTCGATATCACTACCACCTTCAAGTATTGCTTGATGCCCTTATCGACACCCTACCAACAGAGAAACGGAAAATAGTGCTTTCTTAAATCACAATTCCATCAGTGCTGCGTCATAAGGTGTCGCTGCACTCTTTATCCTATTGGTTTAATTATCCCTTATTGGAAATAACATAATGAAAATTACCCCTTCTTTACTTGGCTCATTGATTGCCTTATCACTCTCAGGTTGTAACAGCAGTGATGATTCAAACTCGACAGTATCCACATCAACCATTAAAGCCATTGATGGCTACCTTGCTAATGCGTCTGTCTATATCGATAGAAACAACAATAACATCGCTGATGAAAATGAATTCGTTGGGGTTACTTCAGAGAGAGGTGAACTAACAATCGATTCATCACAGCTAACACATCCCATCATAATAAAAGCAATTGCTGGTCAAACGTATGATTTAGATAAAGGTGGACGCTTAACACAAAGCTATGAATTGATGGCAGATACAAGCACGACAATCATTACCCCTTTTACAACCTTAGCAAAAATCAATGACATCACAATGGAGACTCTTGCCGCTCAATTAGGTTATGACACAACATTGATTAATTCGGATTACGTCAAAGCAAAAGAGACAAATGCTACCGCAGAGCAAGTTCATTTATTGGCTCGCAGTAGTATGACTACACTCAATGATACTGTGGTTAATTCCATAAAGAACAAAGAAGCCATCACGCAAGGAGTGACTACCATCAATAACAAGGTGGATGAACTAGTAAACGCTGGAAATAACCTTAATAATATTGTGATTGATGCAAGTGGCAACAGTACCCCTATGCCACCAACATTAACTCGATACTTAGCAGATACCACTCTCTATCAGTTCAGTACTAATGAGTTTTGGTTTGAGCATGATTTGTATAGCAAGATGGTATTTAAAGACAATACGTTGACCGCTACCACCAGCCAAGGGGAGCACATTGCTGACTTACCTATCAGCATCACAAACAACACCTATACCGCTAAAGGCACTGAACTTGAAGAAGAGTTTATCTATTTTAGTCACGACTTTTCACTGATAGTCACCAGCGACGGTGCTATGGATTTCGCCACCACTGATGCATCTATTATTGATGAAAATACCAATACAGTGAACTTCAACTTCATCCCAGCAACAGCTTCTATGTTTCAAGGTAAAGAAGTCTATTGGTTAATTGATGATGCAGAGAATAGCCCTACCGCTAACGTCTCTCTGATTGAATTCTCTTTTGATGAGATAGGCGATACAGGTCGGTATGTAAATGGAAATATTAAAGGTGGTTTCACTTGGTACATCAATGCCGATAATCAGCTTACCATCGTACGTGACAGCGAAGCCAAAGATTGGATATTCCAACCTGTGATGACCAATGACGACATGATTGTTTCTGTTATGCGTCACGCCCCTCTAGAAGCTCACAAATACTCTCGTATTCCGATGTTTCTTATCAACAATAAAGATCTCGCTGAGAGTCTTAAACAAGAATGGATAAAATAACATGCGTAAATTACTACTAGCATTACTCGTCACCACCTCATTCAGTACCGTTGCACAGACGGATGGATTCAGTATTAAATATAAAAATATAGATACTCATTACGGTACAAAAACAAAGCTCTTTGTGACTTCTCATTTTGATGATGTTGTGATTAATAAAGTTGAAGTGAATCGAGGTAATTGTCCTTTAGCTTGGCCTAAAACCCCCACAGTTAAAGTAAAGAAAGATAAATACAGTCAATCGGATGATTTATTAAATAATCTCAGTAACCCTGATTACAATCCGAACAAGAGCAACGTTAAGGCTCAAGGAACAACATGGCATCCTTATGAGCCTGTTAGGTTAGCGTTCGGACAAACAACAGGCTACGTAGCTACCAGCGTCTGTAACGTCATTGAAATTACTATTTCATCCAGTGAAGGGGATTATCGTTTTACTGATTAACATAAGAAAAGAAAGGCGGTAATGCCTTTCTTTTTTTTATCTCATTTACGGCTACTGCCGAAGTTCTTACCACCATTGCCATAACGTTTTGTTGCCTTTTTTGCAAAATAACTTAAGCGATAAAAAAGGTCATCATACTGCGCTTTATAATTAGAGTCTGTTTTATTCAGAGTATAGGTAGCATTATCTGTAAAATAAATAGCACCGTCTATATCAATAATATGAACACCTAATGCACTAGCCCATGCTTGCCTTATTCTTGCCGCAGTATTTCCTTCTTTCGCTGTAAAATACCCAAGATGACTGTAAACATTTCCATTAAGAAATACCACAATGTGATAGTGAGGATGATTAGAAGAGTCTTGTTCTTTTACCCATATAAACCTAGGTGTAGATTTTCCTCTCTTCTTTTTTTTTAAGTCAGCACGAATGATGGCTTTAAAAGAAGCAATAAATTTAGAAATATGGTTATTTTCAACTACGGTATAATCTTCAGGGTAGCGTAAATCAACACGCATAGCAGAAGTTCTAGGGTACGCATTCAAAGCCAGTTTAATAGTTTCATCAATTTTGATTAAATACTTTTCATCTAATTCACCACAATCCGTTTGTACTCTCATACCTTGAAAGGTATTTATTAATTTTTTCTTGTTACTTCCCATTGTTTTTTACCTATGATTATTTAGTTCATAGGTACAATGGTTACTGTTAATTATTGTAGTTATGATTACGATGCATTAGGTAGAATGAATAAACTATATAATATTAATAACCGTAGCATTAATTTTCTTCATCTCCACACTAAGAGTTGATACCATAAGGGTTACACTTACAAAAAACTGAAATATTTCACTCTGGAAAAACATTATTATTAGCACATCTCGATAACACCTTCACATTATTACTTAATATTTTTATTTGATAAGTATATTGCTTACCATCATGTTTACACCATTCTCTATCAATAAGCTCTAAATATTGATTTGATACCAACATCGAAATGTAAAATAATAAATTATCGACATCTTTATCACTAATAGCCCCATCTAGTTTATTGGCTAAAAATAATGACTTTAATCGCCTTATTTTTACAACCTCACGTTCTTCAATTAGCAAACACCTTTTTTCACTATATTTTGAAAGCATGTGGCAGGTATATTTCTCCAATGCATATTGAAAATAACCACCATATTTATCACCAAGATTTTTAGCAGGCAATATTTTTGAAATGGTTTTAAACCACAAGTCATCCAAGAATAAATCATGTAAATTATGTTGTTTATATTTGACGTCTTTTTTTTCATTAGTCCTTAACATTTCACGGATCAAAATCTCAACATTGTAAAAATTATTATTATTGATGTGCATTACATTCTCAACTTTATCTTGTTCAGGAATAGAAGCTCTAAAATTACAATCTAAATCAAGATAAAACGAACCTTTTTTCTTTCCTAAGAGTAAATCATTATTAATACCAGAAACTCTATAAATAATATATTTAAGCGTCATTAACTTTCTAATCTGAGTACGTACTCTTTCTCGTTTCATTCCTGTAAATTTAGAAATATCAGCAATACTGAAATCATGCACGATGCCAAAGCTATCAGCTTGTGCTAGCAACAGGCTCAATAAGAGCTTATGAGATACATTCAATGAATCATGCTCCTCACAGTTAGAATCAAGCAACTCATCAATCAGAGCCTTGCTATAAGATAAAGGCTGTCTGTATTTTTTTATTACTTCAAGAGCCTCGAAAAAACCAATTGAAAACTGATATGCCTTTTTTACTTTTCCTTTATTGGTAATAGCAATAAGCCCAGCCTCTGATAGTACTACCATTGATGGCACTATAACCTTTCTAGATACACCACATAGCTTGGCTAGCTGAACAGCACTACTATCAATTGGATTGTAGATATCAAAATATCTAATCAGTTGAACAAGAAGATACTTACCTTCCGGAGATAACCCTTTAATGGTCAATAAAAGCGACTGTATATACACATTAAAACCTCAAATTGTTCTCTATACACCCCATATTACAGGTAAATCAGAATGTAATTTTAGACATAGTCCACAGACATAGTCTAAAAAAGTGATTTAGTTATTATGTTCCTTTACTATCATAGTCACTCATTTATAGCTTTAAGCTGCATGCCTAGTATTAATTATGACTAAAAAACTTAATCACTTTAATTTTGATAACGAAGAACATATTGCATGGTTACAAGGTTACTTAAGTAAAAGACATGACCATCTTTTTACTCTGGCCCCTTATCTAGATATAGGGAACATTTTCAGTGTTCAGGCTCATATTCCAAAAACAGAACGATTTGATAAATTAGTTTCTGCATTAGAAAAGAATGCTGAAGGCCGAGAATTATGGAGACAACTATATGGTGCATGGCATAAAAAGCAAAAAAGAGATAGTAATAATAGAATAAAGTCTTATAGCTTTGAGTTAGATGTAGCTATTAAAAGTAAACTAAATTTTTTATCTAAGGGTTCAACCATAAAAGATACATTGGAGAAATTAATTACAGGAGTTTATCAAGAAGAAAAAAATATAATAAAAAACAACAAACAGATTAAATTAAACAATTTAACAGCCATTCAATTGGAAACATTAAAATTTGAGTTAGACAAAGAAAAGGAAAGAGTTAAATATTTATCATCGATACTTGAAGAAAATGGGATTAATTTTAATTTAAAGTGACATATATTATTAATAACTTCATTCGACACCTATGATATAAGCCATACTTATACAATCAATCAATCAATCAATCAATCAATCAAGAGGTTATAAGTACTGACGGGAAAGTTATCAATACTTAAGCGATTAATATTATGAAAGGTGAAAGCACTTAAATTCCCGACATGTACCGTAAATTTTTATAATAAAAAACTTATAAAGACAATATAAAATTTAAAAATCACATAATATTAGATCTACCTAAAATATATTAGTTAATCCTAATTACATCGAATTAATATTTCAATAAAACCATCAGAGTTACAATATCTTTCATTTATTATATTTAATAGGGATGAATGAACTATCCTTCCCTATATGTTTTCTATTAACCTACAACCTTAAGTCCCTTCTTACCACTCATAGATAAGCTACCAGTAGCCGCCTCTTCGATATGGTCACTCCACCACTTCATTAGAACCTTACGTCGTTCAAGGTAGTCTGTGCGATTATAAGCACTTCGAACCTTATCTCTATCAACATGAGAGAGTGCCGCTTCAATAATATCCGCATCGAAGTTTTGTTCATTTAAGGTAGTACTAGCTAATGCTCGTAGGCCATGAGAAGTTTGTCTTCCCTTAAATCCCATTCGCACCAATGCTTTATTAGCTGTTTCTTTATTTATGTGATTTTTATTGCTTTTATCAGCAGGGAAAATATATTCACTCTCACCTGTAATAAAATCAATCGTTTCTAATAAATCTAATGTTTGCTTTGTTAATGGGACGGTATGAACTCTTCCCTTCTTCATTCGTTCAGCAGGAATAACCCAAAGCATTTTTTCTTTGTCTATTTCATCCCAGCGCGCACCAGCAGTCTCGGCTGGTCTTGTCATGGTATGAAGCTGCCATTCTAACAAACAGCGTGTGATGGGCTTAATAGATGCGTAATTAATCGTTTTTAACAGCTCCGGTAGATCTTTAGGATCTAGCGATGCCTGGTTAGTAACTTTGGCTGTTTCAAACGCTTTCCCAATACCAGCAAGTCTATTGTGTTCTATAACACCAGTATTCACAGCAAAGGTCATGATCTCATTTAAATTACGACACAATCGTCCTACCGTTTCTAACTTACCTTGATTTGCAATTGGCTTAATGGTTTTAATAGCTTGTGGTGCAGTAATATCACCAAGCGGGAATTTACCAAGATCAGGTAAAAGGTACTTCTCTATTCGTTGTTTTAATTTCTTGGCTGTTTGTTCTTTAATGCTTGTTTTCTTTACTTCAAGCCAATCATCAAATACCGCTTGTAAGGTATTCGATAACTCTAGTTGTTTTTCACGAAGTGTATTATCTCGATGCTCTTTCGGATCAATACCGTCGGCAAGTATCTCTCTGGCTTCAATAGCTTTACTTCTTGCTTTAGCAAGTGAGATATCTGGATATTTACCTAAAGCTAAATTAAGCCGTTTTCTTGTTATTGGATGATAATAAGAAAAGCGCCATAACTTAGTGCCTATTGGTTTTACCTTTAAAGATAAACCGTCACCATCACCTAGGTTATATTCTTTATCTTTTGGTTTTGCTTGTTTAACTTGGGTCGCCGTTAAGGGCTGTACTTTTATAGCCATTTGAACCTCTGAAGTAACCTCGAAAGCACACAATTTTAAAAAGGTTACTTCAGAGATTACTTCAAACCGTGGATTTTACAAGACACTAATGGACGCTTACGGACACCAAAACAGCTAAATGATTGATAAAACAAGGAATTACAGACACAAAAAAGCCCACACTAGGTGGGCTCTTTCGTATAATGTGGTGCCCGCTACTGGACTCGAACCAGTGACACCTTGCATGTCATGCAAGTACTCTAACCAACTGAGCTAAGCGGGCAAATCGTTAACTGGGAAGTAACTTACTTCTCCTTGAGGACGATATGGATAATATCGAGTTCTTTTTTACTCTGCAAGTCTTTTTTTATTATTATCAATCGTTTGACCATTTTTCGATCAAAGCGTGTAAAAACAGAGCAACTTGCTAGTTAGCGTCTTTTAAAATAGAATCAGCATACTGTTAATAGGACTTATTTCATGCCTCAATCTCGTTTTCATCATTTACGCTTTTTACAACCTATTTTAATTCTACTATTAATTGGTATTGCCGCAATCTCTTTAACGTTTAGCATTCAAAGCTTTCAAACGGTTGAAAAAACAATCCGCAGCTCTTCATTTAAAGCGTTCAATAACTCTATTGAAGCCAGTTATGATATTGTTGATACCGCACTTAATGAGTCAATTAAGCGTTACCTAAGAGGTATTGTGACTACCTCTGCTAAGTTTATTACTCAAATTCAGACCTCGTCTTTTTTAACGCAAGAACAAAAGAACACGTTAATTCAAGATTACATTAACTCTAATAAAATTGGTGATACTGGCTACCCTTATATCTTAAACTCTAAAGGCCAATTGGTGTATCATCCTATTTTTCAAGGTCGTAACGTCAGTGAGTATCGCCACATTCAAGAGCAAATTGATAATAATGATCATTTTGTTGAGTACTTATGGACAAATCCTGGTGAAGAGAAACCACGCAGAAAACTGGCTTATTCTATTTATGTAGAAGAGTTGGACTTTGTTATCTCTGCCAGTGCTTATAAAAATGAGCTTTTACACTTCATTGATAAAACTATTCTAAAAGATAAATTAAATAAGTATCAATATGGCAAAACCGGTTACGTTTATGTCATTGACTTAGTTGGTGAGCTTATTCTCCATCCTAGTTATGAAGGAGAAAACATTCGTAGTTTAATTGGTGAAAATGCAGACGGCTTACTTAAAAAGATCCAACAATCAGCACACAGTTACAGTTTACAAATGAACCTAGTTAACGGTTCACCAGAGACGATCTTTCATTCTGCAAATGTTGAAGATTATTCCTATCAAATTACGATGGACAATAATACCTATCAAAAAGACGTCCTTTATATTTATTACCCTTACCTTGATTGGGCTATTGTCTCGGGAATTTCCCGTGATGAACTCCATCGCCCGACCAATACACTTCTCTATAGCTTGTTAGCTTTAGTTTTAAGTCTAGCTACAATAATTGTTATTCTATTGCTACTGCTTAATCATCGACATAAGAAGCTTGTGAACGTGCTTAATCGTGACTATCTAACTGGTTTATTTAACCGCCGTGCTTTTCATGATATGACATCAAAGCTCATCAACGATACGCAACATCCAACAGGCTTTAAACCCTACTCTATTATTCTGTTAGATATTGATTTCTTTAAACGTATTAATGATACCTATGGTCATATAGTCGGAGATAAGATCATTGCGATAGTAGGTAAAGCCATATCTCAATACCCAAGTATTTTA
>NZ_JARACR010000041.1:0-22402 GCF_028765505.1 Aliivibrio sp. A6
AGTACGACCCGCAAGAGAGCGGACTTCATCAGCAACTACCGCAAAACCACGACCTTGCTCACCAGCACGCGCAGCTTCAATTGCCGCGTTTAATGCAAGTAAGTTGGTTTGGTCAGCAATACCGCGAATAACTTCAACCACAACGCTGATATTGTTTGATTCACGCTCTAGCTCTTCAACCAACTCGCCCGCTTGTTCAATATCACGAGATACCGTTTGGATTTGGTCAATATTCGATTGAACGTCACGGTTACCTTGTTTTGCTTCTTCAGACGCTTCTAAAGCAGATGTAGACGCGGTTTCAGTATTATTTGCTACTTCTGCTACCGTTGCTTTCATCTCTTCC
Organism: Aliivibrio sp. A6; assembly: GCF_028765505.1. Taxonomy (NCBI): domain Bacteria; kingdom Pseudomonadati; phylum Pseudomonadota; class Gammaproteobacteria; order Vibrionales; family Vibrionaceae; genus Aliivibrio; species Aliivibrio sp. A6. The sequence continues at coordinate 347 of NZ_JARACR010000041.1, forward strand.
ATTGCAGCGGCTACCGTTGTAATGTCAGATTGTTGCTGTTGCATACCACGAGCAGATTGCTCAGAAATCGCGCTCATCTCTTCTACCGCAGCAGATAATTGAGTTACCGCTGAAATCGTATCTTCGATCAATGTACGTAGCTGATCTTGCATTTCGATATTAGTATCGGCTAATTCACCTAACTCATCATTACCAATTTCGTTACGTGCAAGATTGAACGTTAAATCACCAGCAGCAATCGCTTTAGATTGTTCTACAACTAAATTTAATGGGCGACAAATTTGGCGAGCTAAAAAGAAAGTAATAAAGATCATAAAGCCAATAAGCGCAGTAAACGACACTTGAGTCGCTGTTGTTACATTATCAACACTACCCATAATTCTAGTGCGGTTATTAGTAATAAAACCTAGATTAATCTCAAGCAATGCATCCATTGCTGAACCAACTTCTTCAAATTGCTTAAATGAATCCAAAAGTTCAGCTTGTGCTTGATCTTTAGCACCGTTGCTTACTTTGTCATTAAAACCATTTAATAGACGTAAGTATTCTTTCCAGCCGTTTGCAACACGGTCAAACACACGGCGTTCGTTACCACTTGCTACCGTCGCCTCATACTGCGCTAATTTATTATTTATTTGATTTTTTTGTGCCGTTAACGTTGAAAATAAACTTGCTAACTCACTATCTCGATAAGTAAGTGCAGCATATTGATTACGACGATACGCATTCATCTCAAAGTAAATATCTTCAACCGACAATACACTTGGAACCGTCGAATCAGTAAAGTTAATGACCTCTGATTCTACTTTATTTAATTCTTGTAATAGGAAAACAGCAAACGCTATCATCACTAAACTAATCGCCGAAAACACAACGGCAATTTTATTACGTACTGCTAGATTTTTATAATTCATAGCCTTTATAACCCTGTCATACTATATAATAGCTCATCCATGAATAAATCTTGTTATTAAACTAAATAACTACACGCCCTTGTTAACGGCAGAGCAACAGAAAAATAAAGTAAAAAAAGGTGAATTACAAATTGCAATTACACGCAACATATAACTCACCCATGTTAACACAATGTAGGATTACTTTTTAAAAGGCTCAATAGTCAAAATAATACCGTCAACAGAGACTACATGAACCAGTGTTCCCTTTGGAATATCTTGAAAACTTTTTGCCGACCATGCTGTGTCTCCAATAATAATACGGCAAGGGCCGGCAATTACATCCTCGTCTAAACGAGAAGTTTGACCGATTAATTGCTTCTCCTTTTGATTTAACTGCCGATTAGAGTCAGAACTTTCATCTTTTTTATGCTGATAACGCCACCAAAGCCACGTCGTAAAAAGAGAAAATACAGCAAAGCTTAACCACTGCATTTGCCAACTCATTGGTATTACTGCATACAACATACCAACAGCAACAGCTGATAACCCAATCCAAAGAAAGTACCCTGCGGTACCAAGTAACTCACCTGCTAGCAATAGCAAACCAAGCGTTAGCCAATGCCAATGATTCATCTGTTCAAAAAATTCCATTATGAACTCCTATTTAGAACCCTCTTTATCTACTTTAAACATCTCAGCGATGCCAGCAACCGATCCCATTAAGCCTGTAGCTTCTAACGGCAACATAATAATCTTACCGTTTTCAGCTTGGCCAATAGACTTAATTGCCTCAGTATAACCCTGCGCAATAAAGTAATTAACCGCTTGCATATCACCTTGAGCGATTGCATTTGATACCATTTCAGTCGCTTTTGCTTCTGCCTCTGCCGCGCGCTCACGAGCTTCAGCTTGAAGAATTGCGGCTTGCTTATCACCCTCTGCTTTTAGGATCTCCGCTTGCTTGTGACCTTCGGCTTTTAGGATCTCAGCTTGACGAACCCCTTCAGCTTCTAAAACATCGGCACGCTTATTACGCTCGGCTTTCATTTGAGCATTCATCGCAGCGGTTAGATCTGCTGGTGGCTGAACGTCTTTAATCTCAATACGAGTGACTTTAACTCCCCACGGATTGGTTGCTGAATCAACGATAGCTAATAATTTCACGTTAATCATATCTCGCTGGCTTAGCATTTCATCTAATTCCATCGAGCCTAACACCGTACGCATATTCGTTAGTGTTAAATTACGAATCGCATGTTGAAGATCACTCACTTCATAAGCGGCTTTTGCTGCATCAACAACTTGCACAAAACAGACGGCATCTATGGTTACATTCGCGTTATCTTTCGAAATGACTTCTTGAGCGGGGATATCTAATACTTGTTCCATCATATTGATTTTTTGACCAATACTATCAATAAATGGAATGATTAAGTTTAATCCGGGTTTTAATGTGTGTGTGTAACGGCCAAATCGCTCTACCGTCCAATTGAAACCTTGGGGAACCGTCTTAACACCTAGTGCTATTAATACTAGTACTAAGAAAACCAGAACACCAATTGTTATTAATGTATCGTATGCCATTATTTGTCATCCTTTTCTAATTGATAATTATCTAAATATATCTATGCCTTACAAACAAACGTTCATTTTTTAATCATACCTAAATTTATCATAAATGTATGGACACATTCGGCAGTATTTATGAAAAATAAGACTACCTCTTACGAAATAGTCTTATTTTATTGCTGTAAAAAATGCAGAAGTAACTAAATATTAATATTTAACTTGGTAATTAAGTGTATAAGTCCGTCCGCGACCTTTATAATCATAAGCTGCTGCATCATAGTGGCTAGAATATAAGATTTGAGCACGTTGACCCCATGCGGTTGTGTAATCTTTATTAAATAAATTCTGAATACCAAAACCTAAACTACCTACAGGCAACTCATAACTACCGACTAAGTCAAAGACGGTGTAACCAGATAACTCATTATCATCCGCATCTTTATAGTCAAACATCGTTTGGCTCTGAACTTTAACCGCAAGATCCGACTCGTACCATCCTATCCACGAGCTTGCTTTTGATGTACTTGCCTCACCCGCACTTAAATCATTCCACTTACCGTCAGTTTGAAGCTCTGAAATGACGTAATGGCCTGAAGCACCCAGCTGAATATTATCCATAACCCAATAAGAAACTAACGCTTCAGCACCATAAACACGTTTTTCATTATCAACGTCTTCAATTAACAATGTCTGCTTATTGTATTTAACTGATTTATCCGATTGTGAGAAATACGCCGCGGCCTGAAAACTTAATGCATCTTGTTCAGTTCTAAAGCCAATTTCATAACTGTTAGTTTTAATCCCTGACATTTTAGAATCAGAAACATTAATACTGTCTTGCAGAGCATAATGTCCATTAGCATCAACCGCTGAATAACTTCCTTGCCCATAATATTTCGCAGGATCAGCAAGATCGAAACCTTGCGAGAAACTAGCCCATACTTGTGAATCAGACGTAAGTTTATAAATAGTCCCTAAATTAAATAAACCGACAGAATAATTAGTTTCGCCTCCAGGAACCGCATCAGCAGAAGATCCATTCCCTGCAGCAATTTTCTTTTGAATTTTATAATCAACAAAATCATCGATCTTATTGTTCATATATTGATAGCGGTAGCCCCCTTGAACTGACCAATCATCCGTAATGTCCATATCCGCTTGAATAAACCCAGCAACTGAGCCAACTTCAACCCCAGGATAACGCCCAATCTCAGCATAGGTTTTATTCACTAGATTACCTGAGTTATTAGCAATCGTTGGATCAAATAACGCTTGGTTACTGTCGAACTTATCCATGTAAGCGTCTACACCGTAAACCAAATTCACTTTACCAAACGATTTAGCTAAAGCGGTTTTTAAAGAGATTACATCGGTCGTTTGCTGTGAAGCACTTTGGTAATACGGTGTATAAGTTTGATCTTCTTTTCGATAAGAGGCTTCAACAACTAATTGATGGCTTAGAAATTCAGAATCACTATAAGCCGCACTTAGCATGATACGTTCTGTACCATGTTGACGATCTGATTCGAAGCCTTTACGTACATCAATAAACTTATAATTTTTAATGTAAAGACCGTATGGCGAGTCTTGTTGACTATCGTAATATTGCGCTAAAAAGTTAATATTTTTAGTATCAGAAATAGAGACATCAATCGTACTTTGTAAATCTATCGTTTTATTATATTGCAGTGAACCTTGAGAAATATCAGGCGTAACAATATCACCTTCACCATCATAATATCCTTGAGTTTCGGTATAAACGGCAGATACTCTTGCTGCTACATTATCAGTACCACCAGAGATAGATTGTGCCACTTTGTAATCAAAGTCATCGCCACCATTTAATCCAGTAGTGCCACTTACATAACTTTCAAACTGCAGTTCATCACTGTCTGATTTTTTGGTTATGATGTTTATCACACCACCAGTTGCACCAGCCCCATAAATAGAGGTGGCACCAGAAAGTACCTCAATACGTTCAATATTAAATGGGTCAATCGCATCTAGTTGGCGACTAATCGGACGCGATGATTGAAGCGATACCCCATCAATCATAACTAGCATTGCACGACCACGTAAGTTCTGACCATAGTTGGTCCTTGCACCACTACTTACATCTAATGATGGAATGGTTGCTGATAAAATTTCACCTAATGTTTTACCACCACGGTACTCTTGTTCAATTTGTTCGGAGTCAACGAACCAAACCGTTCCTGGGATCTCACTAATGGCTTTAGGCGTACGGCTTGATACCACAACCATGGTTTCTTCTGTATTTTTATACGCTTCTGCTTGAGCTGCTACAGAGACAAAAGTAGTCACTGTTGCAACGGCAATAGCGACTAAAGGAATTAAATAAGTACCATTCGTTTTCATAACACTTCCATTGTTTTTAATTAACAGATACGAATGCTAATGATTCTCATTAAAATGATCAACTACTTTTTATTTAATTTAAAAAATATATGATTTTCTTGAACTCATACTTTATATTTATGTTAACTCATAGGTAACAGTATAATAAATTACTTACTTATCAATAGTTAAAATAGGGCATTACTTCCTCATTAAATATAAAAAATATATTCCACCAAGTAATGACGCTAATAAGCCTGCCGGAAATTGCCATGGGAACCATACTGTTCTGCCCACCCAATCGGCAACGATCATTAAGCATCCGCCCAACAAGCAAGCCGTTAATAGCTGGTGAGACGCTCGATATTGGTGAAGAGAACGAGCCATGTGTGGTGCTAATAAGCCAATAAAACTGAGCGGGCCAATAACAATAGTACAAAGGGTCGTTACTGCAGCAACAAGAAGCAATAAACACACTCTTATCTTACGACAATGTAATCCGATACTGGCCGACGTTGTTTCACCTAAACCAATAATATCCAACCACCGATGACTGCTCATTGCGAGAATAAAAAATACCGTAACGCCTATAGTTAACAGATAGACGTCACTCATGTTAACTAAGTAGGTGGAACCAGAAAGCCATGTTAATAACGCCCTTACATTATCTTGGCCTGACGACATAGCAATACGTAAAAAAGCATCCAGACCTGCACTCAAGGCAATTCCGGTTAATAGCATTTGAGCAGGAGCAAAGTTTTGTTTGCGTCCCATCAACCAAATAATACCCGTGACGAATAATGCACCGGCAGTACCTAGTAGCATCTGTTCATGTCTTTCCGTTGTAATACCAAACATAGCGCCGAGTACCAGAGCCAACGCTGCTCCTGAGCTAATGCCTAAAATTTCAGGGCTTGCCATTGGGTTGGTTGAGACTCGTTGAATAACGGTACCTGCAATAGCGAGTCCTACTCCAGCCAGAAAAGAAACAAGCACCCGAGGAACGCGTAATTCCACTATCGATAGGTTTAACGAAAGCACCCATCCAGTTTGTCCTTTACCAATAAACACTGCGATAATAAACAAAACAACAATCAGAACAAACAGAGGCAAGACCACCCTCTGTAAAGGCGTATATTTATAAGTGACTTGCGTGGTTTCTCGGGCTTTCATATCCGATTGAAATACTTTTCGATTTAGTAACCAAAGAAGAAATGGAGCACCCAATAACGCAGTCATTGCGCCCGTTGGTAATAACTCACCTCCAACGCCTGAAAATGGTTGAATAGTCAAATCAGCAAGCAATAACATCACGCAGCCAACCGTGCCACTGACGATGATCTGTGGTACTAACTTCCTCGCTCCACACATACGAGCAATCGCAGGGGCAACAATCCCAACAAAGCCAATTAAACCGACTTCACTTACAACCGCAGCAGTCATAAATATCGCTAACGTCAGTGAAATGACTTTAATTTGATTAATATTTACACCAATAGAAGCTGATACATTATCTCCTAATTGAAGGGAAGATAAGGGTCTTGATAGTAATAAAAGAGCAAGAACAGGGAGTATAATTAATGGAAGAAGTGTTTCCACACTTGACCAATCATTTTGATTCAATGTCCCAGCTCCCCAGACAAACACACTTGCTAATTGTTGCTCATTTAATAGTAATAGCATGGTATTTAGTGAACCAAAAAACAAACTAATAACCATGCCAGACAGCACCATGTGAACAGGGGAAAAACCACGTTTAGCTGACAGTAAAAATACCAGTCCTGTTGCAAAACCACCCCCTAAAAATGCAGGAATAAACCCGCTAATCATGCTATTTACTGGTAAAAATAAGATCCCAAGAACCATACCTAACTCAGCCCCCGCAGCCACCCCAAGAGTGGTAGATGAAGCAATAGGATTACGTAATACAAACTGCATCACACAACCAGCAACAGCAAGAGCAAACCCACACAGCAAAGCAATAGCAAGACGCGGAAGGTAGGTAAGGTGAGTAATTAAATGTTGGTAATTTGATGAATCATAATGAAACACGGTTTGCCATAATAAACCGACACCTTGAGAATAAGGTGCAGTCCATTGTAATAAGCCTAAAATAGACATGATTAATAATGTTACAAAGCCAATACGGATTTTCATGGCTTGCCGCGGTAAATCTGGGGAATGATTTGACATCAACATAACGACTTTTTTACGCTTATTGAGTAAGTTGTTGGGTAATATTGTCACTAAAGCGTTGCGCTGAAATTAATCCACCAAATGTCCAAATAGCAGGAAGTTCATATACTGAATCAGTTCGAGAAAAAGTCATTGCTTGCCATAACGCCGATTGAGTTAATTGCTTCTTTTCTGTCTCTTTTAATGGACCGAAGATCAGTACGTTTGATTCCTGATGCTGTGCTAATGCTTCAAACCCTGCGGTTGTAAATCCCCACATATTCGTCGCTTCATGCCATGCGTTTACTAGTCCCATTTGATTGATCGTCGCTTGAGCTAATGAACCATCACTATGAACTCGTACGGTTTTATCATTAATAAAACGAATAAAAAGAAGAGGTTTATTATTTAGTTGAAGACGACGAATTTTATCACCATTCTCTTTTAATCTTTGATCTGTCTTTGCTATCACATCTTGGGCTTGTTGCTTTTTATTCAATAAATTACCAAGCTGAATCGTGATTTCTTTTGCTGAAACCAAAGGCGCTTTTTTATTACTGTAAACTGTGTAAACCAATGTAGGTGCAATCGCATTCAGTTTGCCGTATATCGGTGACATATGCTGGCTAATCAAAATAACGTCTGGTTTCAACTCTGTAATTAACTCTAAATTAGGCTCTCTTCTTGAGCCTACATCCATCACAGAATCATTCAATTCTGGTTTTTTTACCCATGATTGATAACCTTGTACATCTGCAACACCGATTGGATTTACGCCTAAACTCAATACCGTTTCTGTTAATGCCCAATCAAGGGCTATTACTTTTTTCGGTGGTTTGTCTAACTGGACCTGGCCTAGCTCATGTTTAATATCCATTGCTTGTACTGATGAGATACAAACCATCATTATCAAACCAAACATCTTATTCATCTTTCTTCCTTGTCGTTTTTATTTAATCAATTACTGAGGTTTACGGGATATAGCTGATCGCTTGACCGGTTTCAGGATGAGAAAATAACGCTAATTCCATTCCATAAATTTGTTGTAATGTGTCTTTATTCATTAAGATCTCAGGCGCACCTTGAGCAATAACTTCACCTGAATGTAATGCGATGAGATGGTCACTGAACTTGGCCGCCATGTTGACATCATGTAATACCATAATGACCGTCAGTCCTAAGGTTTTATTTAATTCTCGAATTAACGTTAATAACTCATATTGATGAGCGACATCCAATGCTGAGGTTGGTTCATCAAGTAAAATACACTGACTTTGTTGAGCTAATAACATCGCAACCCAAGCTCTTTGACGCTCTCCACCTGATAATGTAGCGACAAAGCGATCACTAAATAGCGTTAAACCCACTTTTTCTATTGCCTCATCAACTAATTGATAATCTTGCTTACGGTATCGTCCAAATGCCCCTTTCCATGGATAACGACCAAAACAGACAAGTTCACGAACAGTAACACCATCAGTTATTGGTGGGTGCTGGGGAAGATAAGCAACATTAAGAGCAAATTCTTGATGGGATAAGAGATTAACGGCTTTATCATTAAACAGAACCTTCCCTGCCGTGGGGGGATTTTGACGACTAAGTAATTTAACTAATGTAGATTTCCCACACCCATTGTGCCCAAGTAACGTCGTCACTTTTCCTTTTGGAAAAAATAAATTAGTCGCATGGAGGATTTTCTTTCCGTCAATTTCAAACGACGCATCAACAAGTTGGTACATAAAGTAAGCTAATTATCCAGTCCGTAAGTAATGCGCAAAACTTTAACACAAAGAAATAGTAATGATAATTGTTTTTATTCTCATGAAATGAAAGTAGGATACGTGAGATTCATAAATTCAAACAGGAAGTTCGAATGCCTTTCAACACCAGAATACACGATTCAAAAATTCAATTAACGATCATAGGGTTAATTGCTGCATTAATGGGAATTGGGCAAAATGGGTTATTAGTCTCTTTACCCTTCTTAGTAAACCGCTCAGCCTTCTCTCTTCCAACTTGGTCTATTGTTATTGCGATCGGTAGCTTTCTGTTCTTACCCGCTGCGCCATTTTGGGGAAGGTACAGTGATAAAAAAGGGCCTAAAAATGTCGTACTTCAGGCGCTATGCGGCATGAGTATCAGTTTCTTACTTTTACTTTCTTTTGCATTTTTAAGTGGTCAGCACCCAGAAGAAGCACACTATTGGTTAATTGGTTTAATACTAGCAAGAATAATTTATGGTTGTACCGTCGCAGGAATGGTTCCCGCAAGCCAGCACTGGGCGATTCTTATTTGTGGTGAAAACAACAGATTGAAAGCCATCACCTCTGTCAGTGTTGGACTGAGTCTAGGTCGTCTTCTTGGTCCTGTATTATCGATTGTTTTATTAAAGCTGGGACCTTTCTCCCCATTAGTTATGATGGTAATTTTTCCTTTTCTAGCTCTGCTAATCGCGACTTTCTTACCAAGCCCTGCAGTGATAGAGAAAACAATATCCACTACCGCCACTACGCCTTCTTTTATTCCAAATCTAAATTTGATGCCTTATTTACTGACTGGTTTATCTCTTTGTTTAACCATCGCATTATTGCAGTACAGTTTCTATCCATTAATTGAAAGTATTACTCACTGGAATACAGATAGAATAAGTGATGCAATAGGATTATTACTCACTATCAGTGCAGCAGTCACACTCACAACTCAAATTGCAATCGTTAAAAAGAAGAAGCTTCAATTGTTGGCCATGTACCAACTCGGATCTCTGTTATTACTGGCTGGTTTTCTTTGTTTTCTAATTGGCAATATTTGGACTACAGGTATCGCAATGGCAATCAGTGCGTGTGGGGCTGCTTTACTTGTACCAGCTTATACTTCAAAGGCCACGGCGATGAACCCTAACAACCCTGGAATTGTTGCCGGTTATATTTCTATGTCGCACACATTAGGGTATGGCATTGCTTCATTATTGGCTTATGCATCTACACTCTCGCCTATTTATCCTATCTATATTTGTATCCTATTTTCTAGTGTAATTATGGCAATTGCTTTTATGAAACCTCAAATAGTAGAGATAATTGAAATGAAAAAATAGCGCTATAAGCCTTTGTTATCTGGATGACGCGGGCAGTCATCACACAACTTTCTGCCATTGCATTTATACACCAAACAACAACTGGTACGAACGAGTTTCAACTGGTTACTGACAAGATCCACCTTTAAGCTTGATAAATGCTTATTAGGTAGATTAAAAGCGTTTAACCATAACTCAGCCTGCGCCATTAAATATCCATTGGATAATTCCGGTTGAAGCATCTGTAGTTTAAGAATGCAATTTAATAAGCCATCAGCAAGTAAGTGATTCGTAAACCCCGGACGAATACGAGTCCAAGGAGAGATCTCTTCTCGGTATGAATCAAACAATCTCATTAATTGTGAAGCAGCAACGGGAACAATCTCTTCAGGTGAACCAAACGTCAATTCGGAATGATGAAATATAAATCCTGAAATAAAGTTGGATTGAACCAATTGGCTCATGTTTTGAATATCAGGAATGGCGTGAAGTTGATAAACAGAAATAAAACTAATATAGATTGGCTGCCAACAAAGTAAATCCCATGTTCGAGTTAGCCAATATGCATTACCGCCTTCTTCTGAATCTTGAGATAAACGCTCATAAAGCGCTTGAATAACGTTACTATTATCACGAGAAATATGGATACTATATTCATCATCCATAGTAGCTAGTGGTGAAAGTTGCCCAGATAAATAGGGAGTTATTTGTTTAGACAACGAAAAAAGCAACTCAAAGGCATCATTATTCGGCATAAAAACGGCACGTTATCCTACAGTAAAAAGAGTAGTGAGAGTAACGAACCAAATTTGCAAATGCAAATAATTATCAATAACAACATCCTCGTTAACTCATTTTCAAACAAGTAAAATAACAAACATAATAGAACCACAATCTAGGATGTTCTTTTTCTCAAAATTAGAGAGAGGCAGATGCTTTACTTGCTGTTTTTTTAAACAGAAAAAGTGTGATCTTCCTTGCTTTTTAGGCCTCTTCTCTTTACTCTGCTTGCCATTAGGCAAATCTTATTTTGCTTCTACTTGTTTATAGGAAATCACCTTGAGCCAAACATCTTTCTCATCATTAGATCTGAACCCATCTCTTCTTCAAAACCTAGAAACTTTAGGCTATAACGAGATGACTCCAATTCAAGCTCAAAGCTTACCATTCATGCTGAAAGGGAAAGATGTCATTGCCCAAGGAAAAACGGGCTCAGGTAAAACAGCTGCGTTTGGTTTAGGCTTATTGGCTAACCTAGATGTAAAACGTTTTCGCGTTCAATCACTAGTATTATGTCCAACACGTGAACTTGCTGACCAAGTTGCGGTAGAAATCCGTAAGCTTGCTCGCTCTATCCACAACATCAAAGTTCTAACGTTATGTGGTGGTGTTCCATTTGGTCCACAAATTGGCTCACTTGAGCACGGTGCACACATCATCGTTGGTACACCAGGTCGTGTTGAAGAGCACCTACGTAAAGGTTACTTAAACCTAGACAACCTAAATACATTTGTTCTTGATGAAGCTGACCGTATGCTAGAAATGGGCTTCCAAGACGCGATTGATATGGTATTAGATCACGCACCTACTAAGCGTCAAAACTTACTGTTCAGTGCAACGTTCCCACCACAAATCAAATCAATTGCTGATCGCATCATGAACGATCCAATCATGGCAAAAGCAGAAGACAAAGTAGAAAATACCTCTATCGAGCAGCATTTCTACAAAGTAGATGATTTTGAAGATCGCCTACGTGCACTTCAAATTCTGCTTCTTAAACACCGTCCAGAATCAACCGTTATCTTCTGTAATACAAAACGTGTTACTCAAGAAGTGGCTGATGAATTACGTCACTTTGATTTCAGCGTAACCGCTCTTCATGGTGATTTAGAACAACGTGACCGTGATAAAGCGTTAGTTCGTTTTGCTAATAAGAGTACATCTATCCTAGTTGCTACTGATGTTGCAGCTCGTGGTCTTGATATCGAATCTCTAGATGCAGTGATCAACTTTGAATTATCTCGTGATCCTGAAGTGCATGTTCACCGTATTGGTCGTACTGGCCGTGCTGGTAATAAAGGCATCGCATTAAGCCTATTTAGCAACAAAGAAACCAATAACATTGCTCAAATCGAAGATTACATGAGCATCGAAATTAACGATGAAACAATGCCAAGTGAAGATTACCTAAATGAGCGTCCTCACTACCCAGAAATGGTAACGCTTTGGATTGATGGCGGTAAGAAAAACAAACTACGTCCTGGCGATATCCTTGGTGCATTAACTGGTAAAGACGGCGTTGACGGTAAAAAAGTAGGTAAAATCAACGTGTTTGATTTCCACGCTTACGTTGCCGTTCATAGCTCAATTGCTAAAGCAGCACTGGATAAGATCGCAACAGGTAAAATGAAAGGTCGTACATTCCGCGTAAGCCGTATGCGCGGTTAATAGCGAATACAAAACAAATAATACAAAAAGGCCGAGTAGATGATTTCTACTCGGCCTTTTTAATTGCGATCAATTATTTACTACGATTGGTATTACACCGCTAATGGCATTTCGCTTGATGGTGGAATTGAGTGCACTTTACGTAAACCATACACCGCAAGTAATGCCATTAAGAACATAATTAACCCTACTGGCATTTGGCTATTAGCAGGGATCATCGATGCCACCATTGTTGCTAAACCTGCGCCCAAGTTTTGCATGCCGCCCAGTAATGCACCGGCTGTTCCTGCGTGTTGCGGAAATGGTGATAACGCCCCTGTTGTTGCTGCAGGAAATAAAATGCCCGCGCCTAAGAAGTACAATACGGCACCACCTATCAGAGTTGGCGCTGTAGTTAATCCCATAACACCAGGAACCAATACAATCGCCGCACCTAAAACAATAGACACAAGACCGACATCTAACGATTTCTTCTCAGACCAACGCTTTGCAATCACACTTGATAAACCAGCACCCGCTAAATAGCCAGGGATAGGTAAAATAAACAGAATACTTACTGTTGTTGCTGCTAATTTAAGTTTACCACCCAGTAATACCCCAGCCGCCGCTTCAAATACGGCAACCCCTGCAAATGTAGCAACCAAGCAAATCAAATAACCTTGAAAACGGTGCTCAGATAATACGTGACGGTAACTCTTCAATACTGGCTCTTTACGACGCACTTCTAATGGCAAAGTCTCTTTCATTGACGTTGTCATGATGATCAATACCGCAATACTGAACAAAGCCAAGAATAAATAGCTTGAACGCCAACCAAATGCTTCTGTTAAATAACCACCTAACACTGGAGCCAAAAGTGGTGAAAACATCATACACATACTAATGATACTGTTGGTTCTGTGTAGTTCATCACCAGAGAAGCAATCACGTGGAATAGTACGACACATCACACCTGCAGCACCAATACCTAAACCTTGCACAAAACAGCCCGCTAAAAATAACGAATAATCATGAGCAAATAACGCTAGGATTGTGCCAGCAATATATAAAGTAAGACCTGATAAGATCACCACACGACGCCCAATACGATCAGAAATTGGGCCGTAGAAAAATTGTGATAAACCATAAGGGATCAAATACACAGCCATAACCGCTTGTAATGATGCAGGACTTACTTTGAATTCACTTGCCATGTAGCCAATAGATGGCACATACATAGTTTGGCTCATTTGACCAACAGCAACTAAAATAACGATCAGGAAACTGAACGTCGCAAGTGAATACGACTTTTGCATGACTGCTCTCCGAAAAACAGCAAAGTATTAATAAGATATGTTAAGGGAATTAACGTTTGTTAATATTTAACAATAAAATTGATTAAGCTAACTATGAATATAGCCAAGCCTTTATAGGGCGAGATAATAAGGCGATTATATAAATCAGGCAATCTAATTTACGCCTATTTCAGGAGAGATTTTTTATACGATTTGGATTAGTTTTTCTAATCCAAATTCGATAATTTTACTTTCATTCCGTTTGGGGTAATATCAATGTTCTGTCTCTATAACAGAAATAGACACTTGGTTTCGCCCTAGCCGTTTTGCTTCATATAAAGCTTCATCTGCTTTATTAAGCAATTTGCATGAATCAAATATCCTATTATTTACCTCTGTAACACCAATGCTACTGGTCACTTTTACAGATTGTTCATTAATACTAATTTCAATATTTCGTATCGTGTTTAATAGGCAATTAAGCCGTAACTCCGCATCTACTGCATTTGTATTGGCTAATAGCATCACAAACTCATCTCCACCTAAACGGGCAAAGTGATCATCTGGTGTGCATACCGTCTCACAAGCTTGGCTAAATAAACGTAACACTTCATCACCAGTATCATGTCCATAGGTATCATTGATTTTCTTAAAGTAATCAATATCAAACAATGCAATGGAGAATACCTTTTTTCTCGAGTGATATTCTTCAATAAACCCACTCATTTTATTTTCAAAACAACGGCGATTACATGATCCCGTTAGTTCATCAAATAACGCTAATTTAGAATAGTGCTCGGCTTTGATATTTAATTTATGAAAATAAACCGCGTTTTTCATCAAAAAAAACAATAATGCTAAAATCAAAGAAAACACGGTAGCTATGGTGATATAAAGAGGGGTAAACCAATAATTTTTCGCCTTAGTAACCAAAATAATAAAAGGCAAATCAGACACTTTTTTAACAAAAACACCTTGATAAGCACCGTTATACTTTTTGTTTGAATCAAACAACAACTCTTGATTATATTTCAACCCATTGATTTTTTGATAAGGAACATAATCAAAATCCATCGTTTCACCGATAGGAAAATACCTAGGAACACTCGTTGCAAGCACCGTAAAATCACGACTGAGTATCGTGATGGTTGATCCTTCCGATAAATGTGCGCTACGTAATGCTCTAGTAAAAAAGGTAAAGTCCGTTAACAGGCCGACAATACCGGCAAACGCCCCTTTCTTATCCGTAATTTTTACCCCTTGAACCACCACATTACGATTAAGAACATCTTTAAAAGGTGCAGTGATAATCGATGTCACCTCTTCATTATTATTCTGTAATCGCTGACAATACTCTCGCGACGACAGATCAACCCCACCAATTGTTTTAGTTTTTAGTAATACGCACTCTTTATCTACCGCAAATACATGAATAGCATTCATTAAAGTTTGATAGTGCAACTCAAAAACTTCCGCTTGCTCCTGATAATGATTGTCAGAAAGGGCTAACTGAGCAAAGCCATCTTGAGTTAAATCTTTAGATAGTTGGGTTAATACAAAATTAGAATGGTTAAATGCCGTTTGAAGCCAAATCGAGACAAAATTTGCATTGAACTTTAATTCACTTTCAATAAGTCGACTTTGCTTTTGATGATTTTTCACTACATAAAAAACAGCACACGTTAAAGCGATACTCAGCAATAACAATGAGCCACTCAAAATAATTCGTTTTACCCTCATTTTTCCCCAATACATTCATAGTAGTGATCAATAATGACACAGTACATGAATACATTTTGTATAAAAATAAATCACTGTTAATTTTAGTAACAGTATTATCAATGAGGCAGCGTCTTTAAATTAATACTTTTATCATCTAAAAAATAGGACAGTGCAAATACAACAAAGCCAGCTAACTTAGCTGGCTTCTTAATAATTTCTAATAAGGACTAACAATAAAGACTATGATTGTGCCTGAGGCTTACGCGCTGGACGTGGGCCTTGACGACGTGGCTTTGTGTTACTTGTTGTAGATGAACCACCTGTCTTTGGTTTGCCTGCCGCTTTTGGTTTACCACCACCAAAATTGCTGCCATTGCCACGGTTTTCACCATTGCCTTTTGTCTTTGGTTTTCCGCCTTCCACAGGACGTTTTTTATTATTACCGCCCTCTTTCTTTGCACCGCCTGCACTGTGTTCCGTGTTGCGTCTTTGGCTTGGTTTTGCACCTTGCTTATGACCATTACGGTTCTCACCAGAACGTTGACCATCTTTATGATCCACACGTGGTGCTTTTGCTTTCTTTGGTTTCTTCGCTTTGATTGGGCGAGTATCCAATTTAGACTCAGGCACTTTTAGTGTTGGTTCAAAACCTTCAAGCGTATGACGAGGTAATACTTTTTGAATTAGACGTTCAATCGCGAATAACTCTTTTGCTTCATCTTCACTCACAAAAGAAACCGCTTTACCCGTTGCACCAGCACGACCAGTACGACCAATACGGTGAACGTAATCTTCTGGCACTTTTGGTAAATCAACGTTAATAACTTGAGGCAATTGCTCAATATCTAGACCACGAGCAGCAATGTCTGTCGCCACTAACACACGAACTTGACCAGACTTAAAGCTAGCTAACGCTTTAGTACGTGCGCCTTGGCTCTTATTGCCATGAATAGCTGCCGCACTAACACCTTTCTCTTCTAGCGTTTTAGCTAAACGGTTTGCACCATGCTTAGTCTTACTAAATACTAGTACTTGCTTCCAATCGTTATCTTTAATTAACTTAGTTAGCACGCGTGCTTTTTTCGTCTTATCAACAACGTAAACAGATTGCTCAACCGTCTCTGCTGTTGTATTACGTTGTGCAACCGAGATCTCAACTGGGTTATTCACCAAGCCTTTTGCTAATTGGCGGATCTCATCAGAAAACGTTGCAGAGAACAGTAAGTTTTGACGGTTCTTAGGTAATTTGTTTAAGATTTTTTTAATGTCATGAATAAAGCCCATATCTAACATACGGTCCGCTTCATCCAATACTAGAATTTCTAATTGGTCGAATTTAATCGCGTTTTGGTTCGCAAGATCCAATAAACGACCTGGGGTTGCCACTAAAACATCAACACCTTTACGCAGACGCTGCATTTGTGGGTTAGCTTTAACGCCACCAAAAACCACATCAGAAGTAAGAGGAAGGTTTACACTGTACTTTTCAACACTCTCATGAACTTGTGCTGCAAGCTCACGTGTCGGAGTTAATACCAAAGCACGCACTTGGTTAAACTTACGCTTAGGACCATTTGATAAACGCTCAAGAAGAGGCAGTGTAAAGCCTGCTGTTTTACCTGTACCTGTTTGAGCCGCAGCCATAACATCCTTCCCTTCAATTACCGCAGGGATCGCTTGTAATTGGATAGGTGAAGGTGTGCTGTAACCTTGTGCTTCTACAGCTTTTAAAATAGGGGCAGATAAGCCCAAAGAGGTAAAACCCATACTAAAATGTTCTCTATATTGTTCATTAAGCGCAAAACTGCGAGCGCTGTAGCATACAGTAACTTCTAGATTACTCAATCCTAAAGCGCAGTTTAAAACGAAAAAGCCGAGCAACTAAGGCTCGGCTTTGATTCATTCTGTAAAATTAGGACTCTATTAGTCTTCTAATTCTGCGTTGTGATAAACCTGTTGTACGTCATCACAATCGTCTAGTAGATCTAAGAATTTTTGGAATTTCTCAGCATCTTCGCCTGTAACCGCCATTGGGTTTTGAGGTACAAACGTAATTTCTTCCACATCTACAACTAGATCTGGGAACTCAGCAGCCAGTGCTGTTTTCACTTTAAAGAACTCAGTGTGTGGTGCGAATACTGTGATCACGCCATCTTCAAGTTCGATATCAGAAACATCAGCATCTTGCATCATAAGCGCTTCAAGTACAGCTTCTTCGTCGTCGCCTTTAAACTGGAATACAGCTTGGTGATCGAACATGTGAGCACTTGTGCCTGGGCTACCAATTTTAGCGCCAGTTTTAACGAAACATTGGCGAACGTCTTGGAAAGTACGGTTACCATTATCAGTTAAACAGTCAACGATTACGCTTGCGCCGCCTGGTGCAAAGCCTTCGTAACGTGCGTGTTGGTAATCTTCACCACCGCCGCCAGTCGCTTTATCAATTGCTTTATCAATGATGTGTGTAGGCACCTGATCTTTTTTCGCTTTCGAAATAAGATGCTTTAGAGACAAGTTCATGTCTGGATCAGGACCGCCATTCTTAGCACACATGTAAATTTCTTTACCGTATTTAGAATAAACTTTGATTTTTGCGCCTTGTGTTTTAGCCATTGAGGCCTTGCGCACTTCAAAACTTCTTCCCATCGGGATTCTCTCTTATGTTTGTGGACTTTAAAATTATCGGCAGATTCTACCAAATTACTTAGGGAATAGGCTAGTAAAGATCAAGGAACCTTACGCTACGCCCATTTTTGACTTGTATTTTTCAATAGATTGCTGAAAAAAGAGACGTTCCGCCTCATCTTCTATCTTCTCAGCCTCTACGATCCAAAGATCGGGACCTGCTTTTGCGTTTTTCACCTTCCACACAAAGAATGCCGCTTGTTTATCAAGTTCAATTTTATTTTTTTCTTTCGGAGGTAATAGGGACAGGTTTTGCATAACAAGCTCATTTAATTAATCACAACGAAAGTCTACTTCGTCACTGAGTTATTTTCTAGCACTGTTTAACAATAGCGAGCAAAGTATAGGATGCAGAAACAAAAATGCGCCAAACTGCTGTCTTTAGCAATGGCGCATTAGTAAAACACTTGAAGGTATGAAGGTAGAAATCAAAAATTAATGAATAAGACCCAGGTCTTTCGCTTCTTCTAGGGTGAGACCACTTTCTCTGATCTCACGCATCGCTTCAATACGACGACGCGCTGCTGCTTTTTTCTGACACTCCGTAATGTTTGTTATCACTTCATCGTTTATTTCGTACTTGCCTTTCATGTCGGTGATTTCACCGTGATCAATAGAATTAATAGACATAATAACCTCCTAAATCCATACCCTTCAGACGTATGTTTAGCAAAGCCAATTGAGCTTGTTAAATCTATTTATTCCAGAGTGTGAGCTAAGTTAGATTTGTGATTTATTTTCTCAAAAATACTATCTTTAATAGTATCAATTAACTACATTTAAACGTTCAGCTTCAGAGAAAAATCCTGCGTAACATCACTTTTTTATCTCCCTATTTTCTTGCCTCTACGCTTTATTGTTCGTGCTATCTGTTAATGTGCGCTATGCTAGCCTTCTATTATATTGATATAAATAATGATAACTATGACCATCAACAAAATCGACATTACGGTTCATACCGACTCGCCAACATCAGAGTCTCTGTTAACGAGTGCTTCATTAACCAAAGATTCAGGTATAACCTGTGATACCTGCCGAGCTTGTTGCTGTCGATTAGAAGTCATGCTTATTACCGATACCGGCGTACCTGAAGAGTTTATCGATACTGATGACTGGGGAAGTGACGTAATGCTGCGTTTGGATGATGGTTGGTGTGCCGCCGTAGATCGCGACACACTAATGTGCACTATTTATGAGAATCGTCCGTGGATTTGCCGTGAATTTGAAATGGCCTCTTACGAATGTGAAGTCGAGCGCAAAGAAAACGGCATCGATAAATAAAACATTAAGACGACAGTGTCTCCAAGTAAGTCAAATACAAACGCGCATCAAACTCAAGCTGATGGTAGTCTGGCTCCATGTGACAGCACAGCGCATAAAACGCCTTGTTGTGCTCTTTCTCTTTGATGTGCGCCAACTCATGCACCACGAGCATACGCAGCAAGGGCTCTGGTGCCTTCCGAAACACACTCGAAATCCTAATCTCATTTTTAGCTTTTAATTTATTGCCATGAATGCGTGACACAAACGTATGAAGGCCAAGCGCATTATTCACAATGTGTATTTTAGGATCATACACGACCTTACTAAGAGGAGATGATTTCTTAATGTACTTGTTCTTTAATGCTTGAGTGTAATCAAACAACGCCTTTTCAGACGTAATATCATGCATGGTCGGGTATTTATTCTTTACCCATTCCGCCAACTTTCCATTGGTTACCATTGGCTCAACTTGTGCCAAAATATGCTCAGGATAGCCTTTTAAATAACGTAACTTAGTCATGCTTTATACTCATGATCTCATTTTACTCATAATGCGCTATTGTACCCTACTTTCTTTATCGCTACTCTACTCTCTCTTCCTTCTTCACTTTTCTATTTTTAACCAAAGAGATTTTATGAACTTTCGTCACTCATTTTCTAGCACCATTAATCAAATAAAAATAGCAATTGGTGAAGTCATCGAGTTCCAATCTCGTATCTGGGTGATCAATATCCATGAAGGTACGCTTAACGACGAATCGTTCATTATTAATGAAGATAGTTTCCAAGAACCAATGCAGTGGATGGTAAAAAGGCAATACACGACAGAGATGATAGAAAGAGTTGACGCAATGAAACGATCACAAGTACTCGTTTTAACATTCAATAATACAGAGCATCGTCTTATTCGTGTAAAGTAATTTTAAGCACGCAATATAGCTTATGTACATGAAATAAATTTAGATATAAAAAGGTAATACTATAAAATTATTTCATTCGGCATAGAGAAATACGCCAAAATGATAATAAAAACAATAAATACAACAACTTACCACCCCACTCACCCCTAAATGCTTAGCAATAAAAATTAAATAAATAAAATTACTTTCAGTATTGAATATTAATTAGTTTATTACACAGTAATTAAAGAATAAATATTCATATTATAAAATAAATCCATTTTAGCCCTTATATTACTTGGGATTTATTATTAGACTCATTTTTAATTGATATCTACAACCTACTTAAATAATAATTCCATAAAGGAAAATATAAACATGAGTAATATCATAATTAAAAATTCAAGAAATACTAAAAATGCACCACAAGATACTCTGTCTACACAAAGCGTCGCTTTCTCTCACTACAATAATATCTCGGCACAATTACCAATAAACCCAGTAACTGGTGCTCTTATTCATGGTGATATCACAGCTCAAGCGCAACAATGTCTAGAAAACATCGCAGCGATAATCAAAAGTATCGGTCATGTCGTGAGTGATGTCGTAAAAATAAACATCTTCCTAAAAGATATTTCAGACATGGTGGCTGTAAACACCGTATATGCCGACTTCTTTGGAAACGATTTCCCTACTCGTGTTGTCGTTGCTGTTGCAGCCTTACCAATGGATGGCGCATTAGTACAAATGGATGCCTTAATTTCTAACGGTGAAGGCACACAGCCACAAGCACCTTGCGAACTCATCAAAATGGCAAGAAATACTGAAAATGCCCCACAAGATACACTATCAACACAAAGCGTCGCTTTCTCGCATTACAATAATGTCTCTGCTCAATTACCAATAGATCCGGCAACAGGCAAGATAAAAACTGGCGATATAAAAGAACAAGCGAAACAATGCTTAAAAAACATTAAAGCCATTTTAGAAAGTATTGATGTTCCTCTTGATGACATTGTTAAAATCAATGTTTATCTTAAAGATCTTGCCGATATTGATGCTGTAAACGAAATGTACACAACCTTCTTCCCTGACTCAGCTATCGCTAGAGCTGTCGCTTACGTCCCTGCCCGTACCGTTATTGTTGCTTCAGATTTACCAATGAATGCCTTAGTTCAAATGGATGCGGTGGTATCACATGGCGATGGTACTCCACCACAAGAAGTTGAAGATCGCCACGGTATTGTAATTAAGGCAAACAATACAGAAAATGCCCCACTAAATGCACTTTCTACACAAACAGTGGCTTTCTCTCACTACAATCATATTTCAGCGCAGTTACCTATTAATTCAAAAACAGGAACCCTTGACGCTAGTAATATAAAAGAACAAACAGAGCAGTGTTTAAATAACATCAAAGCTATTGTAGAGAGCATTAACCATGTGATGGATGATATCGTAAAAATTAATATCCAACTTAAAGACATTACCGATCTTAACGCCGTAAATGACATTTACAAAACCTTCTTTAATAGCGACCTACCTGCACGTACCGTTATTGGTGTTTCTGCAATCCCAATGAATGCCCTTATCCAAATTGATGCTGTAGTTTCTAACGCTGAAGGTACACCTCCACAGAAGTAACCTTTATTTGGTTTATCGTATAAATACAAAAAAATCAGGCCTACTCATTACTGAAT
>NZ_JARACR010000042.1:0-20427 GCF_028765505.1 Aliivibrio sp. A6
AACGCCAGCACTAAGGCTGGCGTTTAAATTATTAGTTGGCTATTGATTACTCAGCAGCAACAACTTCTAATTTCAATGTAGCAAATACTTCAGAGTGAAGTTGGATGCTAACTTCGAAAGAACCAGTTGTACGTAGAGCGCCTTCAGGAAGACGAACTTCGCTTTTCGCAACTTTAACGCCTGCAGCTGTAATAGCGTCAGCGATGTCACGAGTACCGATTGAACCGAATAGTTTACCTTCGTCACCAGATTTTGATGCGATAGTAACTTCTAGAGCGTTAACAGACTCAGCACGAGCTTCTGCAGCAGCTAGTTGCTTAGCAACGTTAGCTTCTAATTCAGCGCGACGAGTTTCAAACATCTCTACGTTAGCTTTAGTTGCCATAACAGCCTTACCTTGTGGGATAAGGAAGTTACGTGCGTAACCAGCTTTAACGTTAACTTGGTCGCCAAGGCTACCTAGGTTACCGATTTTATCAAGTAGAATAACTTGCATTATCTTAGTCCTCTATATACTTAATTAAACAACTAACGACTTACAGATGCTTATCTGTGTACGGTAGAAGTGCAAGGTAACGAGAACGCTTGATAGCGCGAGCTAGCTGACGTTGGTATTTAGCACGAGTACCAGTGATACGGCTAGGTACGATTTTACCAGCTTCAGTGATGTAGTTTTTTAGAGTTGCTACGTCTTTGTAGTCAATCTCTTGTACGCCTTCTGCTGTAAAACGGCAGAATTTACGACGACGGAAGAAACGAGCCATGGGCTATCTCCAGATCTAAATTAATTTAATATGCTCAGCATGTAACACTACTCTCGCCACGCCATTTCGGCCTGTCTGATAAGTGATAAAACCACCTACCGTAACGTTACTGCTTTGAGCTAAGTTTGCAGTTAAAGCTTGAGACCCTTGTCCACTCACTACCACGTTCATTCTGCAATAGACTTCACGTGATAAGCCAGCTTCCTGTTTAATCGAACGATGCTCAATGACAAAATGACAATGAGGTATGCCCGCAGGACTAAGACTTCGAACCGGAGCCTTGGTTATTACACCGCTTAACTCCAATCGATTGGTCATCAATTCAATTACTCAGCAGCAGCTTCTTCAGCGCGTGGTGCAGCGTCTTCACGCTTAGCAGAACGCTCTTCTTTAGCTTTCATCATTACTGATGGCTCAGTGATCGCAGCTTTAGTACGCATGATCATGTTACGTAGAACAGCATCGTTGTAACGGAATGCAGTTTCTAGTTCATCAATAACAGCTTGCTCAGACTCAACGTTCATAAGAACGTAGTGTGCTTTGTGCAGTTTGTTGATTGGGTAAGCCATTTGACGACGACCCCAATCTTCTAGACGGTGGATAGTACCACCAGCTTCTGTGATTGAACCTGTGTAACGCTCGATCATGCCAGCAACTTGCTCGCTTTGATCAGGATGCACCATGAATACGATTTCATAATGACGCATTGGTTGCTCCTTACGGATTATTCAGCTTCCACGATTGGCTCAGTCATCCAAGGGAAGCAAGGAACTAAAAAAAAGACTGAGAATTAAGAACGGCGGATAGTATAGAAAAACAGCGTTATTGGCAAGAAAAAGATAACTAAATCACAAAAATATTTTCTCTAATTTCAAAGAAAAAAAGAAGGTAATGAAACACTCATCACCTTCTCACTTAGCTTGCTGTTTTATCTGTTATTTCGCCTTATAACGAACGCTGGCGTACTGCTTCAAATAAACACACACCAGAAGCTACAGATACATTTAAACTGGTTACAGAGCCTGCCATTGGGATTTTAATCAGGTCATCGCAAGTCTCACGAGTTAGGCGACGCATACCATCACCTTCTGCGCCCATAACGATTGCTAATGGGCCGGTCAGTTTCGCTTGATAAACATCATGCGTCGCTTCACCAGCAGTACCAACAAACCATACGCCTTTCTCTTGCAGAGCACGCATCGTACGAGCCAGGTTAGTCACGCGAACCAAAGGAACCACTTCTGCTGCACCACAAGCAACTTTACTTACCGTTGCTGTCATTGATGCTGACTTATCTTTAGGTACGATTACCGCAGCAACACCTGCACCGTCAGCATTACGCAGACAAGCACCTAAGTTGTGTGGATCGGTAACGCCGTCCAGCACTAAGAATAATGGATTCTCAGATTGTGCCATGATGTCGTCTAGATCGTTTTCATTAAGCTGCTTAGCAGGAGTAACACGAGCAATAATACCTTGGTGATTCGCACCATTTGCTTTGTCATCCAACGTTTTACGTGGAAGCTCTTGGATTTTAAACCCAAGATCAGTCAGTTCCTTGATAATAGGTAACAAACGATCGTCTTCACGACCTTTTAATACAAATATTTCAATAAAACGGGCCGGATCACGCTCTAATACTGCTTTGGCTGCGTGGATGCCAAAAATAAATTCATTACTCATGCTGTCGCTTCTTTCTATTACAAATTAGTGGTTCTAATGGAGCATAGTCGCTCCATTATCGAATCGTTACTTATTCCGCTTTTGGCTTAGGTTTTCTTGCGCGCACTTTTTTCTTGTGCTTTGGTTTCGGCTTTCTTTTTGCCTTTACCTCATCAGCTGATCCATCAGGACGTTTTGTTGGTTCTACCATGGCTTGAGCTTTTGATTTCACTTTGCCCTTACCTTTGGATTTACGCTCACCTAATTGACCACGGCCTTTTGGCTCCGCTTTCTCGCCTTTTTTCTTTGGCTTAAAGTTAGGATCACGACGAGGCTCTTTTGTGCCACGTTTTTTCGCGTTATCTTTGGCTGTTTTACCATGACCACGCGCTTTACGCATTGAGCTTGTGCATTCAAAGTCAATGTTGCGATCATCAAGATTAACGGCAACAACCTTAACGGTAACCTGATCACCAAGACGGAAAATTTGACCAGAGCTTTCACCAGTTAAACGTTGACCTGCTGGGTCGAACTGGTAGTAGTCATTCGCTAATGATGAAATATGAACTAAACCATCGATATGCAAATCATTTAATCGAACAAAGAAGCCAAAACCGGTGACATTGGCAATCACACCTTCTAGCTCTTCACCGATATGATCTTGCATGTATTCACACTTCAACCAATCGGCAACATCACGTGTTGCATCATCAGCACGGCGCTCAGTCATTGAACATTGCTCACCAAACACATCCATATCATCGAATGAATAATGGTAACCACCTGTTGGTGTCCAACGATCGTTATTTTGGCCTTTCTCTTTGGCAATTAGATACTTAATTGCGCGGTGTAGCAGTAGATCAGGATAACGACGAATTGGCGATGTAAAGTGCGCATAACGCTTCAATGCTAGACCGAAGTGGCCTTGGTTATCTGCATTGTATACCGCTTGCTTCATTGAACGCAGCAGCATCGTTTGGATCAGTTCTTTGTCAGGACGATCGGCAATCACATGCACCAATTGACCGTAATCTGTTGGTGATGGTGTTAGCCCACCAGATAAACTTAAACCCAGCTCGCCTAAGAAATCACGGAAACCTTGTAGGCGCTCTTCACCTGGTGATTCATGCACACGATACAACGCAGGCTCTTTGGCTTTTTCAACAAAAGAAGCCGACGCGATGTTCGCTAAAATCATACACTCTTCGATGATCTTATGAGCGTCATTACGAATCACTGGTTCAATGCGGTCAATCTTACGATCGGCATTAAAGATAAACTTAGTTTCAATGGTTTCAAACTCAATCGCACCACGAGCTTCACGTGCTGTTTTTAGCACCTGATACATATTATGAAGCTCTTTAAGATGCGGAACTAATGGCTCATAACGTTGAGTCAGTTCTTCATCACCATCAAGAATATCACTTACTTTGTTGTAAGTAAGACGAGCGTGTGAGTTCATTACCGCTTCGTAATGCTTAAAACCTGACAGCTTGCCTGATGCAGAAATAGTCATCTCACACACCATACATAGACGGTCAACTTGTGGGTTCAATGAACATAAGCCATTCGATAATACTTCTGGTAGCATTGGTACTACTTGCGCAGGGAAGTAAACCGAGTTACCACGCTGAATCGCTTCTTTGTCTAATGCGTTATCAGGGCGAACATAATAACTTACATCAGCAATCGCAACCCATAAACGCCAACCACCAGAGGCTTTCGCTTGACAGAATACCGCATCATCGAAGTCACGAGCATCTTCACCATCAATCGTTACTAATGGTAATTCACGAAGATCGACACGACCTTCTTTTGCTTCTTCAGGTACTTCTTCTGCTAAGCCTTCAACTTGTTTTTCAACGGCTGTAGGCCATACATGAGGAATATTGTGAGTACGTAGTGCAATATCGATCTCCATGCCTGGCGCCATATTCTCACCAAGTACTTCAATCACTTCACCTGACATGCCACGAGCACGGCCACCACGGTCAGTAATATTAATCACAACGACATTACCCATGCGAGCACCCATTTTATGCTCTTTAGGGATAAAGATATCTTGGTTGATCCGTGAATCATCAGGAATAACAAAGCCCAAGCCATCTTCAATAAAGAATCGGCCGACAATACCTTCGTTATGAGGTTCTAACACGCGTACAACTCGGCCTTCTTTGCGGCCTCGTTTATCGGTACCTGTTGGCTGAACTAATACCACATCACCATGAATGACTTTCTTCATTTGGTGGAAAGGCAAAAGCACATCGTTGTCTTTACCAACACTGCCTTCAGGACGGATCCAACCGAACCCATCACGGTGTCCAAGTACCACACCTTTTAATACTTCAATGCGTTCTGGTAATGCATAGCACTGACGACGAGTGAATACTAACTGTCCATCTCGCTCCATCGCTCTTAAACGACGACGTAAGCCTTCATAGTTATCTTCACCAGATAAACCTAGGGCTTCGAATAAGTCATTACGATTTAAAGGAGCGTCTGCTTTTTGAAAGAATTCAAGAATACATTCACGACTTGGAATTGGATTCTCATACTTTTCTGCTTCTCGATCTTTGAAAGGATCGTTTTGAATAATCTTAGACATAGGCGACCTGCTTAGTCAGAGGAGATAATAAGGTAATTGTACCTGAGTATGCATATAACAGATAGGAAAGGATTTGGAATTACTGTCTTAAACACGATTTAACAAAATCAGTAATTCACTGTTATCTGTCAACATATCCTGAATAGTGTAATTGTCTAACTCATCCAAGAATGCTTGTTTCGCTTTAGCAAGAGCACCTTTAAGTCGACAGGCAGAAGTAATATGACAAAATTCAGGTGCGCAATTTACAACCTGTAGTGGTTCAATCGAACGGATCACATCACCTATAATAATTTGATTTGCTGGCTTACCTAAACAAATACCACCATTCTTACCTCGAACCGTTTTTACATAGCCTTCTTGACCTAATTTATTGATGATCTTCACCATATGGTTACGCGATACACCAAATGCTTCAGTTACAACCGTAATACTGGTTAGTTCATCTTCAGGCAATGACGCTAGGAATATCAAGGCTCTTAGGCCAAAGTCGGTAAAATTTGTTAGTTGCATATCCTCTCCTTATCTTTATTTATTGTAAATCTTCTCTTGACCAAAAGATATATTTTAGATACAACTTATAACATACATAATAAATACACCTTTAAAGGTACACATCATGCTCAACAAAAATACTATTGATATCATTAAATCAACGATTCCATTACTTGCACAAACAGGCCCGGCATTAACTGCTCATTTTTATGATCGTATGTTTACTCATAACCCTGAGTTAAAAGATGTTTTTAACATGAGTAACCAACGCAATGGCGACCAACGTGAAGCCTTATTTAATGCTATCTGTGCTTATGCGGGTAATATTGAAAACCTAGAAGTGCTATTACCCGCCGTAGAGAAAATAGCCCACAAACATACGAGTTTTATGATCACCGCTGAGCAATACAACATTGTTGGTGGTCACTTACTTGCAACGCTTGATGAGATGTTTTCTCCTGGCCAAGAAGTTCTTGATGCTTGGGGTGAAGCTTATGGTGTACTTGCTAACGTCTTCATTCAACGTGAAGAGCAAATCTATCAAGATAATAATGCTCTTGATGGGGGTTGGCGCGGACTGCGTGAGTTTGAGTTAATCGCAAAAGAAAAAGAGAGTGAGCACATCACTAGCTTTACGTTTATGCCTACAGATGATCAGCCCGTTTCCCACTTCAAGCCAGGTCAATACATTGGTATTTACTTAAACCCTGAAGAATTTGAAAACCAAGAAATTCGTCAATACAGCTTATCTTCAGCGCCTCAAGAAAAAACATATCGTATCTCAGTAAAACGAGAAGATGGCGGTAAAGCCTCAAATTACCTACATGCATCTCTGAATATTGGCGATAAGGTAAACCTTACTGCACCTGCGGGCGATTTCTTCTTAGAAGTTGAAGCATCAACGCCTGTTACGCTTATTTCTGCAGGTGTTGGCTTAACTCCGACTCTTTCTATGTTAGAAACACTTACCCAACATAAAGAAAAAGTAACATGGTTACACGCAACGGAAAATGGCTCTCAACATGCATTTAAACAACACATTTCTACTTTAGCTGAAAAGCATGAGCATATCTCTGCGTATACTTGGTATAACCAACCACAGGAAACAGATACAGTAAATCAAGACTTCCAATTTAACGGTTTAATTAATTTAACTGAGGTTAAAGAAGAGATCGTCTCTGATAATGGTCACTACTACTTCTGTGGTCCTGTTGGCTTTATGCAGCATGTTGCGAAGCAATTGATTGAACTGGGCGTTACTGAGGATCGTATTCATTACGAGTGCTTTGGTCCTCATAAAGTTCTATAAATAATAGAGCCTTAAATGCAAAAACGCCCAGTGATAAATTATCACTGGGCGTTTTTTTAGAGCTGATGAAATTACATATCTACCAGAAGGTATCTCGTCTTTTGGCTCTAGCAATCACATTGCCAGGCATACGCATCTCTAATCCATTTCTTAAATTAGCAATTCGTTTATGTTTACGTCCATCTGAAGTCACCGTGTTATATAACCATCGATACGCGTCTTCATAATCAAGTGGGCTACCATAATCACTCAATAGTAGCTCAGCAAGATGAATACGAGCATTTACATTTCCCATTCCTGCGGCTTCACGCAAGTAAGGAATTGCTCGCTCTCTATCTTGTTGAACCAAGGTACCTTTGGCGTAATATCGACCAATCTGCTCAAGTGCTGCGGGTAAACCTTGTCTTGCTGCATTTTCCATGTAGTAAAGCCCTAGCTCTACATCACGGTCCACACATACACCCCACGCCAACATGTCTCCGTAAAGAAACTCGTAAGCTGGTGAATCAATCTTAGTAGCACGAGCTACAATGTCTTCAACTAATTGACAATTATCTACATTTTTCACACGGGTTAGGTGTGAATTTGTATCAAATAATCGAAACAGTTGGTTTTCGGTATAGATTGGGATCGGTTCTCCGATCTCTTCGCTAGAAGCATGCATAGGCACTAGTGCTACCATGCAGGCTGCTACGAGATGTCGTAGTTTCATAATTCATCAACTCTTTATAACTGTATTTATTATATCGACGTAAGCGGCAAGTTCTTTAGGCAAAATTTGCCCTTAGTGGCAACTTTTTGCCCATACTTTATAAGTTGTTGATTAAATGAAATTTAGAAGCTTGGATGGGAATGAGCTTGGGAGCTAAAACAACAGATATAAAAAAACCAGCTACATGAGCTGGTTTTTCTTCATTCTCTAAGCAATTAAGCTTGGAATGGGTGTACTTTGATGATTGTCTCGTTACGGTCAGGACCAGTAGAGATAATATCAATAGGCACGCCTGTTAATTCTTCGATGCGCTTAATGTAATTTAGAGCAGCTTGTGGAAGCGCTTCAATTGTTTTTGCACCAAATGTATTTTCAGACCAACCAGGCATAGTTTCGTATACTGGTGTCGCTTCTTCAAATGCTTCAGCAGCCATTGGAGAAACTTCTAGTAAAGAACCATCTTTCATCTGGTAACCAGTACAGATTTTTAGTTCTTCTAGGCCATCTAATACGTCTAGTTTAGTTAGACACATACCAGACAGTGAGTTGATTTGGATTGCACGACGCATCGCTACAGCATCAAACCAACCAGTACGACGTAAACGACCAGTCGTTGCACCAAACTCGTGACCAACTGTACCTAGGTGTTTACCAATTGGATCTTGCTTCTCTAAACCATCATATAGCTCAGTAGGGAATGGACCAGAACCTACACGAGTACAGTATGCTTTAGTAATACCTAGGATGTAACCTAAGTGACGAGGACCAAAACCAGAACCTGCAGCAACGCCACCAGCGGTAGTATTAGAAGATGTTACGTAAGGGTAAGTACCGTGGTCGATGTCTAGAAGTGTACCTTGAGCACCTTCAAACATGATCTTGTCGCCGCGCTTGCGTGCTGCATCAAGAGTATCAGTTACATCGATAACCATTGAAGTTAGTAGATCAGCATAGCTCATTGCTTGCTCAAGTACTTCTTCATAGCTTACTGGCTCTACTTTGTAGTAGTTAACTAATGCAAAGTTATGGTATTCCATTACTTCTTTTAGTTTCTCAGCGAAAGCAACTTTATCAAATAGATCGCCAACACGTAGACCACGACGAGATACTTTATCTTCGTACGCTGGACCGATACCACGACCTGTTGTACCAATTGCTTTGTTACCACGTGCGATTTCACGCGCTTGGTCTAGCGCTACGTGATAAGGAAGAATTAGAGGACAAGCTTCAGAAATGAATAGGCGTTCACGAACTGGAATACCACGCGCTTCAAGTGGCGCCATTTCTTTTAGTAAAGCATCAGGTGAAAGCACTACGCCATTACCGATAATGCATTCAACATTATCACGTAAAATACCTGATGGAATTAAGTGTAGAACGGTTTTTTCACCGTCGATAACTAGAGTGTGGCCTGCATTGTGACCGCCTTGATAGCGAACTACATACTTTGCATCTTCAGTTAAAAGGTCTACGATTTTACCTTTACCTTCGTCACCCCATTGGGTGCCCAGAACGACAACGTTATTTCCCATCTTTCCAAGTCTGCTTGTTAGTTAAAAATGGATTCTAGCATTGATAGAAAAATCTTTCAGGTATTTTTAGTTAAAATCTCATTTTCATAATAAAGCGCTATCAATATAAACAAGGTTATGATTTATTTTTTTAATAAAATCAAAAATAAAGACACAATCCTACATTTTCAGCGAATATTAGAGCATCACACTGCAAATAACGACACCTGCAACCACTAAGCACCCACCGATACGACGCAAAGTATTGTCAGGCTGCTCACTTAATTGCGCCACCATATTACGCCACCCATTAGGCGCGATTAATGGACCTAGCCCTTCCACAATGAGTACACCACCAATGGCTAACCAAATCGCATTGCTCATACAAACCTCTTAATAAACTTAATTACGTGCAGAAACAAAACAAGGCCCCGTAGGACCTTGTTAATTAAAGCGAATCAAAATCTAGAGTTAGATTTATTTTCCACCCTTTGGATCATTCATGTATTTGAAGAAGTCAGTCTTAGGATCAAGTACTAAGATGTCGTTCTTGCTATTGAATGATCTCTCATAGGCTTTCAATGAACGGATAAAGCTAAAGAACTCAGGCTCTTTATTAAACGTGTCTGCATACAGTTTTGCAACTTTCGCATCGGCATCACCACGAGTAATTTGTGCTGTTTTATCCGCTTCAGCGATAATCGTTGCTACTTCAAGCTCTGATTGAGCACGAATAACTTCGGCTTTCTCACGACCTTGAGAACGTAATTTACGAGCAACCGCTTCACGCTCTGCACGCATACGACGGTAAATCGATTCAGAGATCTCTTCAGGTAAGTTGATTTTCTTGATTCGTAAATCAATCACTTCAATACCTAAATCACCCGTTCCATCTTGAGAGTCAAGAAGTACTGTTGCCATTACTTCTTCACGCTTTTCAGAAACCAATTCTTTTACCGTAGTACTACCGATTTCAGCACGTAGACCATCAGAAACACGACGTTGTAGTAACGCTTCCGCTGTCAGAATATTACCACCACCAGTTGCTAAGTAGAATTGACCAAAATCTTTGATTCTCCACTTAACGTATGAGTCGATAATAACGTCTTTTTTCTCTGACGTTACGAAACGGTCTGATTGATCATCCATAGTTTGGATACGAGCATCTAATGTATTAACTCGATCAAACATTGGCATTTTAAAATGCAAACCCGGTTCGTAGATACGAGTGATTTCATTATTGTCTTTAATCAAACGACCAAAACGAGTCACAATACCACGCTCACCTTCTGGGATCACAAACAGTGACATCAAGAAAATAGCGACTACAACAATCAGTGTTGGGATCATTAACTTACGCATGATTAGTATCTCCCTTCACGTGTTGAGTTACGGCCAGTAGTATTCGTATTAGTTGGTTGTTGCTTTTGTTCTACTTCGATATTGTAATTTTTAGACTGTGACGTTGAAGTTCTAGGAGTCGACGTCGCACCCTGCTGATTACCAGTGATCTTATCTAATGGTAGATATAACAAGTTACCATTTGATTCTGAATCAATCAGAACCTTACTTGTATTACCGTATACGCGTTCCATCGTATCCAAGTACAAACGAGTACGAGTGACTTCTGGTGCTTTGTTATATTCAGGTAGTAGCTTTTCAAACTGTGCAATTTGACCAATCGCTTCGTTAACAGTTCGTTCTGTATAACCTTGAGCTTCTTTTTTCAGACGCTCAGCACGACCCGTCGCTTTTGGAAGGATATCATTACTGTACGCTTCCGCTTCACGAATGAAACGCTCTTCATCTTCTCGAGCTGCAATCGCATCATCAAATGACGCTTTTACTTGCTCTGGCGGACGAGCTGATTGGAAGTTAACATCAACAACTAATAAACCCATGTCGTATTTATCAATAATGCGATTTAGCGTTTCTTGAGTTCGTTGACGGATTTCTTGACGACCACTGGTCAAGATATCATCCATTTTTGCGTCACCAATAACGGCACGTAACGCAGAGTCTGTCGCTTGACGCAAACTGTCATCCGCATTCGTTACTGTGTACAAATATTTATGCGCATCAGCAACACGATATTGAACACCCATCTCAACTGTTACTACGTTTTCATCTTTAGTAAGCATTAAACCTTTTGAGTTTAATGAACGAATTGATTGAACGTTTACTGGTGTCACTTGATCAATAAAAGTTGGTTTCCAGTTTAGACCTGGGTCAACCATACGATCATATTGACCAAAACGTAATACTACGCCTCGCTCACTTTCACCAATGGTATAGAAACCAGAGAATATCCAAATACCAATAGCGACAACTGCAATTAAACCTAAGCCAATTGCACCGCCATTGCCAAATGAAGGTAGCCCGTTGCCACCATTATTATTTCCGCCTTTATTGCCACCACCAAACTTACCACTCAATTTTTGGCTTAGTTTATTAAAGACTTCATCAAGATCCGGTGGACCTTGATCACGGCCGCCACGATTTTTATTACCCCAAGGGTCTTTATTATCGCCACCGCCATTGTTGTTGTTATTTCCAGGCTCATTCCACGCCATTAGAAAACTCCAAGGTAATTATGAAGACAAAGAATTCTGTGTACTCTCATCAGCAATTAAAAAATTACTTAATGGAGTCTCTTCACGTTTTTCTAACTTAGACCAATCAACTTGCTGCATACGTACATCGAGAAGCAAGCTGCCATCATCCTGATATTCTTCTTTTATAATGCTTTGCATTTGAAAGAATTTACTTCGAAGACGTCCAACCAAATCTGGCGGTAATAGCAATGTATGCGCCACCATCTGCCCAGCTAATCGTTCCGTTAATGCTTGGAAAAGTAATTCAATGCCTTGGCCTTCCATTGCTGAAACCCAAACACATCGAGGAACTCCCTCCTCATCACGTTCAATTCTTGGTTGTTGATCTTCTAAGTTATCAATCTTATTCATCACAAGAAGAAAAGGTACCTCATTGGCATCTATCTCTTCTAGAACAATATCTACTGCCTCAATATTCTCACGAAAACGGTCATCACTGGCATCAACAACATGTAACAAGATATTTGCTTCTTGCGTTTCTTGTAATGTCGCTTTAAAAGCAGCAACAAGATCATGTGGCAAATGACGGATAAAACCTACCGTATCAGCAAGTATCGATGTCCCAACATCAGCAACTTCAATCTTACGTAATGTAGGATCAAGTGTTGCAAACAATTGGTCAGCCGCATAAACCCCCGCTTCAGTAATTCGATTAAATAACGTAGATTTCCCTGCGTTGGTATAACCGACTAATGAAATGGTTGGAATTTCAGCCCGATATCTTGCTCGACGCCCTTGCTCACGCTGCTTAGCGACTTTAGCTAATCGGCGCAAGATTGCTTTGATACGATCTCGCAATAGTCGTCTATCGGTTTCTAATTGAGTTTCACCAGGACCTCGTAAACCTATCCCGCCTTTTTGACGTTCAAGGTGCGTCCACCCTCGGATTAATCGAGTAGATATATGACGTAATTGTGCTAACTCAACTTGCAACTTACCTTCATAGGTTCGTGCTCGCTGAGCGAAAATATCCAGTATTAGCCCCGTACGGTCTATTACTCGACATTGACATAATTGTTCTAAATTTCGTTCTTGAGCAGGAGAAAGCGCGTGATTAAAAATCACAATATCTGCATTCTTAGCTCGAACTGCATCGGCAATTTCTTGCGCTTTACCTTCACCGACATAGTATTTAGGGAGTGGAGACTGACGGGTCCCCGTCACAACATCTAATGTGTTTACTCCTGCAGAAGACACCAACATCTTACATTCGTCGAGATCTTCTACGTCTCCCTCATAGGTGAAACTGATGTGCACAAGAATCGCCTGTTCACCGGATTCATAACGGTCAAACAAGCGCTAACTCCTTAAAGATCGACTATTCAAAAATAGAATAGTATTAATCTTCTGTTGTTTCTTGTGGACGCTCGCTTTGTGGGCGATCACTTGCAGTGTGATGGCTTACAGCACGAGCTGGAACAACAGTAGAGATCGCATGCTTATATACCATCTGATTTACTGTGTTCTTCAATAGGATAACAAATTGATCAAATGATTCGATTTGTCCCTGTAATTTAATCCCATTAACTAA
This sequence comes from Aliivibrio sp. A6, assembly GCF_028765505.1. Lineage (NCBI taxonomy): Bacteria > Pseudomonadati > Pseudomonadota > Gammaproteobacteria > Vibrionales > Vibrionaceae > Aliivibrio > Aliivibrio sp. A6. Next base: position 13,205 of record NZ_JARACR010000042.1, read on the forward strand.
GTAGATAGACACTGGAATCCTTTCACGACGCAGCGCATTCAAAAATGGGTCTTGCAAAGATTGCCCTTTAGCCATTTTTTTTTCCTTTTTGGTTTGTAATTGTAATTTTATTTAGCTATTAGCCTTTAGCTTATGACTAAACGCTCTGAAGTTAAACAACATTGATACATTATTGTGCTTATTTTTTCTCTAAACGATCAGAGATCGTCTGTAGGGCACCATCAATGTCATCACTATCCAGCCAAGTGAGTTCTTTCCAGCTACGTAGCCAGGTAATTTGTCGCTTGGCCAATTGACGAGTCGCGCACACACCACGGAAAACCGCGTCATCTAATGTGCCCTCCCCATCAAAATAGTCCCACATTTGTCGGTAACCTACGCATCGAATAGATGGTAAATCAGCATGAAGATCATCACGTTCATATAATGCTCGTGCTTCCGCTTCAAAGCCGGCTTCCATCATATTCTCAAAACGCAGTTCAATCCGACGGTGTATCTCTGCTCTTTCTTTCGGTGCAATCGCAAATTGATGCACTTCATAAGGCAAGGCGTCACCTTTAATCTGGGTTAATTCTGTTAAAGTTTTACCCGAAATTCGAAATACTTCCAACGCTCGGGAAAGTCGTTGTGGATCATTTGGATGAATTCTCTCTGCTGATACAGGATCAATCGTTTTTAATTGAGCATACATCGCTTCCCATCCAAATTGCACCGCTTCTTGCTCAATTTGAGCTCTAATGTCAGCATCCGCTGCTGGTAATGGTGAAAGACCTTCAAGTAATGCTTTGTAGTACAACATCGTACCACCAACCAATAAAGGTATCTTTCCTTGAGCAACAATGTCATCCATTTCTTTCAGGGCATCACGACGAAACTCAGCCACTGAATAGCTCTCTGTTGGATCAATAATATCAATAAGACGATGAGGTGCTTGTAAAAGTTCCTCTTCATTTGGTTTTGCCGTACCAATATCCATTCCCTTATAGATAAGGGCTGAGTCTACGCTAATCAACTCTACAGGAAAGCGTTTTCGCAATTCAATCGCTAAGTTTGTTTTTCCTGATGCTGTTGGTCCCATCAAGAAGATGGCTTGTGGTAATGCTTTATTCATGACTAAATGCTTGTATCACTTGAGTAATATCGATGTTTTTTAACAGTTTCTGATTGAATTGGGATAACCCATCTCCCCATAACTGCTCTAATTCCATCACTAATTGTATCGCTTGAGCATTACTATAACTGACTTCTTCATGTTGAACTTGATGAGAAAGCCAAATAATAACCTGTTCAAGTGACGGATTTATGCTGTCTAGATACCTTAACAGATTCGGAATTAATTGTTGTAAATTCTGCTGCCGAATTGGTTGACAAACCGCCATCACAATCACACTCGTTCTATTTTTAACTTTAAGATCAATACCCAAAGGTTTCAAGAATAAAGCGTAATCTAATACTTTACGACAAATCGTTTCTTCTACACCGATAGAAAGTGGTATTAGTAAAGGTTGAGCTCGTAACGCTTCGTTATGCACACTGTTTAACTGCCCATAACTTTTTACAAACTCAGCATAATGTAAATTTAAAAGTTGCAGTTGCTCTCCTTTTTGTAAGAGGGCAAACCCTTTTTCGACAACGGTTAAGACCTTACCTAACGAAACCACTTTATCGTCGACTATTGAGAGTATTGGCACATAACTTTCGACGGTCGGTATGTCGCTTAAATGGCGTAAGTGGCCCTCATTTACCTGATGATTGGTAGAGCGCTTATCTTCAACTGGCGTGTTTAGTAACGCACTGTAATTCGTCAGCTCTTTTTGAGAGGGTCTATCATTTTGGTAAGTAATACTGCGACCATTTGATGATGAGGACTTTGATATTGAAGGGGAGTTCGATACCCAAGAATCAGATGGGGCTTTATTTGGGTAATTTGGTGTTGAATCCACCGCATTTTTTAGCTGCTCCGTTCTATCAATGCTCGCTTGTTGAGGCTGACGAACGTATTCCTTCATTGGTGGGAAATGGATCTCTTTCTCATGGAAAGTACTGCACTCTTCATTTTCTTCTTCATTGTATGAGAGTTCTGGAGAGCTAATACTTTGCTGTAATGCGCCATAAATAGCTTGATAGATAAAGTCATGCACCAAACGCGCTTGATGAAAACGCACCTCATGTTTAGCCGGATGGACATTCACATCGACATCGTGCGGATTAATCTCAATGAATAAGATATAGGCAGCATATTGATTTGCTAATAATGAAGACTCATAACCTTGTCGTATAGCATGATTGATGAGTTTATCTTTCATCATTCTGCCATTCACATAACAGTATTGGATATCGCCTTGTGCTCTTGCCCCTTCAGGTGAGGAGATCCAACCATGAAATTTTAGCTCTCCATGCTCCAGCTCAACTTCTAATGCGTGTTGTAGAAAATGAGAACCACAGATGGCTGCTAACCGTTTTTCGACTTGAGCTTTTGTTTGCGCCGCTCGATATTGACGGACTTGCTTTCCGTTGTGGCGTAGGTTGATCGTAATATCCAATCGACTCAGAGCAATTCGCTTTAAGAGTTCATCAATATGAGTGAATTCTGTTTTATCAGTACGAAGAAACTTACGACGAGCAGGCGTATTAAAGAAAAGATCGACCACATCAATGGTGGTTCCAATAGGGTGAGCGGCAGGTTTTAGTTTAACCTCCATATCTCGTCCTTCAGCATATGCTGACCACGCTTCTTCTTGGGCAACAGTACGAGAGGTTAAGGTTAAACGAGAAACTGAACTGATTGAGGCAAGCGCTTCACCACGAAAGCCAAGACTCACAATGGCTTCAAGATCATCAAGAGTGGTAATCTTTGATGTCGCATGGCGACTTAAGGCAAGAGTCAGTTCATCTTTCGCGATACCAAAACCATTATCACGAATTCGAATTAACTTACTGCCTCCTTTTTCAATGTCAATATCGATGCGAGTTGCCCCCGCATCGATACTGTTTTCAACAAGCTCTTTTACTACAGAAGCAGGGCGCTCAACAACCTCACCCGCCGCAATCTGGTTGGCTAATCGAGCTGGTAAGATTTGAATTGGCATAACCCTGTCCTTTCTAACTGGTTGGTATAATGAGCACCTGTCCTATCGCCAACTCATCAGAACGTAACTTATTGGCTTTTCTTAGGCTGGACACAGAGACTCCATATTTCGTTGCAATTTTACCTAAGAACTCACCACGTTTCACCGTATGTTTCTTCACAGGGGCAACAATGCTTACTTTCAATTTCTGTCCAACAAATAAGGTATCTGATTTCAATCGATTTAACGAACGAATGCTGCTTGTAGACACCTTATACCTAGACGCAATTTTTCCTAAATATTCACCAGATCGTACTTTATGAGTAATGATCGTACGTGCTTGTTTAGTGTTTGATGATGCTGCCTTTGACGTCGTCGTTTTCGGAGCAATATACACCGGTTTATTTGTTGGAATAATTAGTACTTGGCCAACAGCTAAACTCGTACTCTTCAAGTTATTCACACTTTTTAACTTGGTTGCAGTAGTACCGTATTTCTTAGCAATAACAGAGAGTGATTCACCAGAGCGCACTTTATGCTTCTTTTGCTGGCCTTGTGCAGCCAGTAATGTCCCTTGCGGAGGGTTAGCATTAAGGTAGCTTACAATCGCTTTAGAAATCGCGCGAGCTATCTTATCTTGATGGCCACGCTGGAACAGTTGCTTCTCTTCTGTCGGATTCGAAATAAAGCCAGTTTCAATCAAAATAGAAGGAATATCTGGTGACTTTAATACCGCAAGACTGGCATTAACAGGATCTTTCTTATGAAGTTTGATCACTTTTCCCATTTCAGAAAGAACGTTCGTTGCGAGTTTATAGCCCTCTTTTTGAGAGTGACTAAATTGTAAGTCTAATAGTGTTTGACTTACGTTTCGGTCATTGCTGTTCTTTGCTAGCACATCACCTGCGCCACCTAATAATTCAGACTGTTTCTCATGCTTCTCTACCCAACGACCAATCTCAGTGTTTGCACGACGTGTGTTTAACACAAAAACAGAGCCACCTCTTGGTTGTGGAGAGCGGAAGCTATCTGCGTGAATAGAAACCAATAGATGAGATTTGTTTTTACGAGCAATGTCAGTACGTTTGTTTAAGTTAACAAAGTAATCACCACTGCGCGTCATGATAGCTCGCATACCTGGCTGAGCATTTATCTGGGCAACGACTTTTTTAGAGATCGCAAGAGTCGCGTGTTTCTCGTACTTTCTCGTCGGTCCAATAGAGCCAGGGTCTTCGCCACCATGACCAGCATCAATGGCAATAATAATCTCGCCATTACCAATAATATGATTGGAATTAGAGTTAATGATTGGCTGCGATGGTTTTACTGGTTTACTTTGAGTTGGCTTAGAGACACTGCTTGAAGAATGAGGTAAGTCCATTACCAAACGATGGCCGTACTGCCCACCGGGTGTTGGAGCTAACTTAAACACTTCAGCTTTCACTGAATGCTTTAATTCAAAAACCAGACGCGTCGTGCCCTTGGATGGCGATGAGCTCTTTCGTATTTTTGATAATACTTTACTGTCACTGACCGTTAATGGCAGCTTGGCTTTTAAATTGGTATTTTTAAGATCAACAACCAAACGATAAGGGCTACTCAGTGTGAAGTAGCTGTAATTCGCCTCTGAATTTAAATCAATAACAATACGAGTTTCATCTGGCGACGGCCACACTCGTATTCCCTCTAAGGTATTCGCAGATACATAAAAACTACTCACTGACATCACAGCAAGTATCGCATACCAAATTACTTGAAAATATTTACCGATTAACACAAATCCAACCGCTGAATTAAACTACATCCATACTCATTATTACCCGTAATCACAACATGACGAGCTTCGCCATCATAGCGAATATCAATATCAATATCTGGATTTGGTAATAACCCTTCCCCTCTCTCAGGCCATTCAACTAAACAAATTGCATCATCAGTAAAATAGTCACGGATCCCCATAAATTCTAACTCTTCAGGATCGGCTAAACGGTAAAGGTCAAAATGATATACTTGCCACTTATCCAGTTCATAAGGTTCGACTAACGTATATGTTGGACTTTTCACATTACCAATATGCCCTAGCGAACGAATAAAACCTCGACTAAAGGTGGTTTTACCTGCGCCAAGGTCACCATGCAAAAAGATCGTTGTTTGCTGAGTACAAGCTTGAGAGAGCTGTCTACCAAATTCAACGGTGTCGTCTTCAGTAGCTAAATTAAATTCAAAGCGTTCCATTATTCACTAATTTCACTATTTTAATTGTCTAAATTGATGGACTTGGTATCAGATTCACAATTTATCTGCGGAATATTTACACACAAGTTCTTATGGGTTGCGTTGATTCAATACCTTTTAGTTGCATTGAAGTACGTCTTATCAATCCTATATGATAAACTTTTACTCATAATACTGTAATAAAAAAATGTAATCTCTCTGTGAATATCGACTATCAAGCACTCGCAAATAACATCAAAGTATGGGCACAAGAACTTGGCTTTCAAAAAGTTGGGATCTGTGACGTTGACTTATCTCAGCACGAAGCGGCTTTAGAGCAATGGCTTGATGCTGGCTATCATGGTTCAATGGACTGGATGGCTCGTCATGGCATGATGCGAGCAAGACCTAATGAGTTACACCCAGGAACGATTAGAGTCATCAGTGCACGCATGGATTATTTGCCTCCTCAAGCCGGCTTCGCAAGTAATTTAAGCGATCCTACACAAGCTTATATCAGTCGATACGCTCTCGGCCGCGATTATCATAAGCTGATCCGCAACCAATTAAAAAAACTAGGGCAAAAGATTGAAGCTGAAGTTGAACAGCTTGGTTATCGTCCTTTTGTCGATTCCGCCCCAATCTTAGAAAGACCGTTAGCAGAAAAAGCAGGATTAGGCTGGACAGGAAAGCACTCATTACTCCTTGATAAAGACGCAGGTTCTTGGTTTTTCTTAGGTGAACTATTAATTGATATCCCCTTGCCTGTTGATTCTCCTGTTGAGAACCAATGCGGAAAATGCACGGCCTGTGTTACATCATGCCCGACAAATGCGATATTAGAAAATGGAGTGATTGACGCCCGTCGTTGTATTTCTTACTTAACCATAGAAAACAGCGAGGTTATTCCTGAGGAGTTTCGTTCATTGATGGGCAATCGAATTTATGGTTGTGATGACTGCCAGCTAGTATGCCCTTGGAATCGTGAAGCCGAAATAACACAGCAAAATGACTTCCATCGTAGAGAGTCTCTAGATAATGCTAATTTACTCTCTCTTTTTGCATGGGATGAAGTCACGTTTTTAAAAAATACGGAAGGCTCTGCAATTCGTCGTATTGGCCATAAGCAGTGGTTACGCAATTTAGCCATTGCAATGGGTAACGCACCACATTCAACTGACATCATTTCAGCACTACAAGCTCGTATAGGGTTAGATGATAACTTGGATATTCATCTTCTTTGGGCAATAGAGCAACAACAATCCCAACAAGTAAATGCAAATAGAAAAGAACAACGCCTTATTCGAATTATAGAAAAAGGCTTACCAAGAGACGCCTAATTTCACGCTATATATAGGGTTGAGTATTTACTTATGATGAAAATTTGATGTTAGTCGTAATTAATGTGGAAAACATTTTGAAGTGAAGCAAACTATTTGGTTTACAGAAAAGTTAAGCACAAGTCAGGAATATGATTAGGATCAAAGAAGTCAAGCGAAAAGATCTTTTCAATTGCTAAAAAAAATGCATATGAAAAATAAATTATATATAAATCAATCAGATAAATAAAAACAAGAAATATATTGATCTAAAACCAACCATAAGATCTTTATTTTAGTTATTTAAAAAAAGGCTTTTAAAAAATAACTAACAGAGTTATCCACAATACTCTTTTTGTGGATAAGTTTGTTGATTATATGGTAACTACTACATATAACTGACCCTCTGCCCTTTATGTTTTATAAAAACATATTGATATGCAGATAGATAATTTGATTCTTTGGCTTTGTATGAATCAGAATGTTCTAAAGAGCAGAATTTTATGTGGGGTTAATACTTCACAGCATTAATTTTAAAGAAAATAAAAGCGCTGAATAGTATTCAGCGCTTTTATTTTGTTTGGAGCGACACACGAGGCTCGAACTCGTGACCTCAACCTTG
>NZ_JARACR010000043.1:0-19429 GCF_028765505.1 Aliivibrio sp. A6
GAATTATCGCTCCCTTTTTTGTGTCTTATTTCTTTAGTAGCCAGTTTACTAACTCGTAGTATTCTTCAGCACTTTGAACTTTACCTGTTTCAACAAGGTATTTGTTGTTAACAATAACCGCTGGAACGCCTGTTAATCCGCTGTCTTGAAATGCTTTATCAAAACGGTTAACCATAGAGTTAATTGCAAAACTATTGTAAGTACCATCGAAGTCATTTGCATTTACACCTTCATCTAAGAAGATCTGGCGAATTTCTTTTTCGTTACGTGGTGGCTTATTCATAGTATGAATACGGTTGAAGAAAACAGGAACCATTTTATCTTCTACACCCAGAGATACCATGGTTGCATAGGCTTTACTCATTGATAAACCCATTGGTCCACCCATAAATGAAACGTGAGTTTTCTTAAATGTCGCATTGTCAGGCAGTGTTTTCTTTAAACCCTGAATAAGAGGTTCGAAGCTACTGCAGTGCGGGCAGTAGAAAGAGAAAAATTCATTTACTGTTGGTGTTTTTGACTCAGGTAGGTCAAGAACTCTATAGTAATCACCTTCTGTAAAGTTTGCTGCGTTTACTGAAAAACTCAGTACCAAAGCACCAAACAGTGCTATCATTTTCTTCATCATGTGTAACTCTCTCCAATCCATTTGTGGTTAGTATTATAATTTTACCATTGAGGCATCAGTTCTAAAGGTGCATCATTTAATGCTGCAATTTGCTCTTTAAATCCGAGTACTTGGCTTTCCCAGTATTTTGCGTCGGCAAACCATGGAAATGCAATAGGAAAAGCCGGATCTTTCCAACGTTTTGCAAGCCATGCCATGTAGTGCACCATTCGTAGACCACGTAAAGGTTCAATTAGTTTCAATTGGTTAGCATCAAAGTCACAAAATTCGGAATAAGACTCTAATAAAATATCTAACTGAATAAGCTTATCTTGTCGTTCGCCATTCAATAACATCCATAAATCTTGTGCTGCTGGCCCATTTCTCGCGTCATCTAAATCAACAAATAATGGGCCATCGCGCCATAAAATATTACTAGGGTGACAATCGCCATGCAGACGAATCGCCTTGCTTGGTTGCCAATGTTGTTCGATTTGCTTGATCAACATATCCATATCAGAAAAAAAGCTGTTTTCTAAATGAGAGGGTATGAATGAGCTGTTTTCTAATAGTTTTCTTGGTTGGTATAAATACTCATCCAAACCAATTGTTGGGCGGTGTTGAAACAGTTCAGATTCGCCAACTTTATGAATACGGCCTAAAAAGCGCCCAACCCATTCAAGTTGGTCAAAATTATCCACTTCAAATGTACGACCACCCAAGCTATCAAACAAGGCAAACCAGTAACCATTGGCAAAGTGAAGTGTTTTACCATTAATCTCAAGCGGGGCTGCGATAGGGATATCTTGCTGAACTAATTGTCTAGCAAAGAGGTGCTCTTCTAATATTTGGGCTTCAGACCAACGTTGAGGACGATAAAACTTCACGACATAACGGCGTCTTTCTTCATCAGTAAATTGATACACCCGGTTTTCGTAGCTGTTTAAAGCAAGAAATCCTGATTCAGCGCGAATACCAATATCAGCTAACGCATTCCATAATAAATCAGGGGTAAGCGTGCTGAAATTAAAGGCATGTTCAGTCATAGTTATTCTCAAATAAAAAGGGCTCATGGCGAGCCCTTTGATCCAGTAATAGAACGATTATAGCTTTTTAAAGAATCGACTTTCAGCTTTTATCGCTTGGCCATCAGAATTGGTAATTTTAAATTCAATGGTGGTAATGGTTTTGCTCAACTCAGTGTCTTGTGCACCCAAACTCATTGGTAAACTTAATACTTCACCAGCATTGACGTTAACGCTTTGTTCGCCATACCAAGTCAGGTTGTTAATACCGGTAACTGATAGTTGATATTCTTGGCTCTGTTGAGTCTTATTTATAATTTTCAACGTGTAAGTATTTTCAATTAAACCGGTGCTATTAATGCGAGAAAGTTGATTTCTGTCTCTTAATACATCAAGTCCCATTGGTTCTACAGAGGCTATTTGAGTAAAGAAAAGACCCATCATCAATAGCATGACAAGGCCATAACCGATCAATTTTGGACGCATGATATGAGTTTTATGACCTGCTAATTTATGCTCAGTGGTATAGCTAATAAGATCTTTTTCATAGCCCATTTTATTCATGGTCTCATTACACGCATCAATACAAGCACCACAGTTAATACACTCATATTGTAAGCCGTCACGAATATCTATGCCGGTAGGACAAACTTGAACGCATAAATTACAGTCTATGCAATCACCTAGCCCAAGGGTTTTCGGATCTTTTTTACGAGATCGTGGGCCTCTGGTTTCACCGCGTTGAGGGTCATAACCGACAATATAAGTGTCTTTATCAAACATAGCTGATTGGAATCGTGCGTAAGGACACATATGCAAACAAACGATTGAGCGCATCCATCCTGCATTTCCATAAGTACAGCCGGCAAAGAAAATAACCCAAAATGCAGGTAGAAAATCACTATTGAAGGTAAAGAAATCAACAACAAGTTCTTTTACCGGTACAAAATAACCAACAAAAGTGATGCCTGTTGCTATCGCAATGGCTACCCATGTAAAGTGTTTAAGTGCTTTTCGAAGAAACAAGTTTGATGTCATTTTCATTTGGTCTTGTTTGCGACGTTTATTGGCGGGACCCTCTAGTTTTTCTTCAAACCAGATATACATGAATGTCCAAACGGTTTGTGGGCAGAGGTATCCGCACCAAACTCGGCCTAAAAAGGTGGTGATAAAAAAGAGACCAAAGGCGGCGATCACAAAAAGAAGCGCTAATAATGTCAGATCTTGAGGAAATAACGTTGTACCAAAGAAATTAAATTGTTGGCTGCCAATATCCAGTAAAATCGCTTGACGATCCCCAAAGGAAATCCACGGAGTAAGAACAAAGAGTGCTAATAAAAACCAAGCGCCATAGCGGCGTAATTTTTGAAATGTCCCTTTACTCTGACGAACGTAAATACCTGAATTGGGATTGAAACGATCACTACTGGATTTGTGTGTTTTGGGATTGAACTGTTTTGGAGTCACATCTTTGATGTCGATTTTATCCTGACTCATGATTCTTCCTAGTTATTTTTATGAGGTATCCCAACGATGGTTTTATTGAGCGGAACCATTTCAAGGTTGGTGATATTAAGACATTGCGGCTGAATTATAGCTTGATGTGAGTTATGAATACGTTGGAAGGTTCAAATTTAGTTAAAAAAGTGTGTTTTATTTGATAGGAAATCGATCTGGTTTATTGCAAACCAGATCGAGATAATGAGGTTATAGCAGGCCACGCGCTCTTAATATTGCCGTTTTAAAGTCGTCTTCTTGGTCTTTTGCAAGACCAGGGATCATTTCATCTTTTTCACTATTGCGCATTTTTAGGTGATAGATAAGAACATCATCAGTCAGATCTTCTAGTTTACCTTCGTATTTTGTTTCTTCAGCCAGTTTCGTAATGAACTGCATTAAGTTCAATTCTGGTTCTTTTTGCCATTCTGGGTGAATTAATTCGATAAGTTCATTAACGCGGTGACATTTCATTGAGCATTCTCCTTATTTTTATTAAGGAGAAGTATAGCTAAGTTAGGGTGGGGAATGAAAGTGATATGTCGAAGAGTACATCATGATGCAAAAAGAAAAAGCGCAACCCATAGGCTACGCTTTTAAATTAAGCCGCACATGAAACATCAGCTTGAGTTTCTTTTTTCTCGGAAATTACAAGAGTCATTTCTGGTACGTTCTTTTTCGTTGCAACTACTTTTACAAAGTGGCTGCGACGACGATCCACACTGTGCATTGAAGCAGAGCGTGAGAACCTGACAGTCATAGGACGCATTGGTTATCTCTATAGTCAGGCACTTCCATGGCCAAATTAATGACCTAACAACTTATGAGTTACATCAAGGTGAACTCTATTTAGCTTTCGCCAATCCAAATAAGTCATCAGGGATATGTGTTCATAAAACACACAGTAAGAGTATCATAAACTGTCAATTAGTCGAGGTACATCTCAACGTAATTATGAATATTACGTAATACTATGTTGATAGATATATGCGTGGCAGAGGAGAGTAACCATGTCCTTTTTTAAGAAAACATTAGCATCGTTAGGTATTGGTTCTGCCAATGTCGATACAATTATTCATCAGGAAGCATTAGTTCCAGGTCAGAAAGTTCAAGTTACAATAGAGGTAACTGGTGGAGCGACAGAGCAGCATATTGATAACATTGACCTGAAATTATGTTGTCAGTACAAAAAAGAAGTTCATCGTAAAAGTGAAAATGGGTCACAAACCCAAATCATTAAGCAGACTCATGTTTTGGCTGATTGGAGCTTACCTTATGCATTTACAATAGAGCCAAAGCAAGAACGAAAGTTTGAGCTTGAATTAGACCTTCCATTAAATACACCTATTACGATTGGTGATGCCAACGTGTGGGTTCAAACCGGGTTAGACATCTCTCTTGGTTTAGACCCAAAAGATAAAGATCCTATTACCGTTCGTCCCGATGATTTATTTGATGGTGTTCTAACGGCATTAGAAACAGAAGGGTTACGAATTCGCCAGGTTGAATGTGAATATGTTAAAGGGTTTGAGCTACCTTTTGTTCAAGAGTTTGAGTTCGTCCCGTTCGATGGGCCTTATCACGGTCGCTGGCGAGAGCTTGAAATGATAGCTCACAGAGCCAAGGATGAACTGCAACTATGGTTTGAGATAGACAGAAGACATCAAGGCGGAGCTTTGGGGCTACTATCATCAATGCTTGGACGTGGTGAGTTAAAAAGACAATTAAGCTTATCTACGCGCTTAACTCCGGAAGAGGCGGGAAAGCAAGTTATTGATTTCTTAAATCAAACGACCTAATAGTTTATGCACTATCAGTTTTACTTGTTACTCAAATAAAAAAGGACACATTTAAGCTTACAGTTGTACGCTTAAATGTGTCATACTTATTTCATCGAGCAATCACTCTATGAGATAAATTATGTCCACTTCTGCCACTTATTCAAAAAAAGAAGAATTAGCCAACAGTTTAAGTCATGCATTAGGGATGGTGTTTGGTGTTGTTGCTTTAATATTACTATTAGTAAAAGCAAATGCTGCGGATGCAGATTGGTTAACCATAGCAAGTATGTCTGTTTATGGCGCCAGTATTATTTTACTTTTTTTAGCGTCGACGCTTTACCATTCTATTGCTGCACCAAAAGCGAAAAGGTTATTAAAAACCTTAGATCATTGCGCTATCTTTCTTTTGATTGCCGGTAGTTATACACCTTATTTATTAGTGAGTTTGAGAACCCCATTGGCGTACTGGTTAATGGGTGTTATTTGGGCTATTGCGCTAATAGGCATTATTGGCAAGATTATCTTTGTTTATCGATTTAAAAAATTGTCGCTGATTACTTATCTGATCATGGGATGGTTGTCAGTTATTGCGGTTTATCAATTGGTTATTCATATCGATATTAATGGCGTTATTTTGTTAGGACTTGGTGGGGTAATTTACTCTTTAGGAGTTATTTTTTATGTCGCGAAGAAGATCCCATATAACCACGCTATTTGGCATTTGTTTGTGTTAGGTGGCTGCATTACTCAATTTTTATCGATTTATTATTATGTAAAGCCGGTTTAATACCAATAACAGTAAGTAACAATAAAAATGGCCTAGTAGAAATACGAGGCCATTTTTATTGTTACTGTGTTATTCGTTAGTGAGTTAAATTTAGTATTAACCCTTAACTTAACCCTTCCAAAACGCTGGGAAGAACAGTACAAGCACTGTTAGGATTTCGAGTCGTCCCATCAACATACCAATGCTTAATATCCATTTAGCACTGTCTGGTAAAGTGGCAAAGTTTCCTGTTGGGCCCACAATGTGCCCCATTCCCGGTCCTACGTTAGCAACAGCAGTAATGGCACTTGTGATACTGGTAACAGGATCAAGACCTAAGCTACCGAGTAATGCAGAAATAACAATAATGGTGAGGAAGAAGGTAAACACCAAGGCAACGACAGAACGTGCTATATCGTCAGTAACAGGGCGTCCATTGTAACGCTGAACAAAAATACCTGATGGGTGAATGAGTTTCATCATCTGCTTATTCAGCATTGTTGCTGCAATTTGAAAGCGGAAGATTTTTATCCCACCAGCAGTCGAGCCTGAGCAAGCGCCAGCCATCATAACAAAAGCAAAAATAATCGCAGGGAATGCCCCCCACGCCGTAAAATCATCCAAACCAAAGCCTGTTGTGGTTATCACTGAAATGATATTAAACACTGACACGCGTAACGCATCCATAACGGTATAGTCATTATGGAGAACAAGCCAAATAGCAACAGATAAACTGGTAATTAAAACTAGTTTGAGAAAGCCTACCACCTGAGCATCTTTAAATAATACTTTTGGATCCCGCTTTTTCAATACTTGAATAAAGAGCAGAAAAGGCAATCCGCCAGCAAACATAAAGAAGGCAGCAACCCAGTGTGTGCTATTAGAGAAACGGTTCATAGAACTGTCTGACGTTGAATAGCCCCCAGTGGATAGCGTCGTGAAGGCATGATTTATGGCTTCAAACGGCGTCATTCCTGTCACTAAGTAACTTAAAAAACATAAAAGGGTTAAACTTAAATACACACTGACGATGTATTTAGCTACGTATTTAGTTCTTGGTGCACTTTTATCTGACCAATCGGACGATTCTGTTTGGAACAGTCGCATACCACCAACATTTAGCATTGGAAGAATAGCAACCGCCATTACAATGAATCCTACTCCGCCAAGCCATTGTAGCGTTGATCGCCATAGTAAAATGCTGGGCGCCATATCATCCAAACCACTGAGAACCGTAGAGCCTGTTGTTGTTATTCCTGACATGGTTTCAAAGTAGGCATCAGTAAAGCTGATATGGTTGATGAAGACAAATGGCAATGCAGCAAAGGCACTGGCAATGGTCCAGACTAATGTGGTGATAAGGAACATATCCCGCACGTTCATTTTAAACTGTTTACTGCGGCCAAAAGTTAAACAAGCAAATGCCACTATATGAGTAATAGCAACCGCTTGTCCAAACTCGATGAAACCGCCAGTACCAGTGAAAAGAGCGACGAGTGTTGGGATGTACATAAATAGGGCAAGTTTAGATAAAACAAGCCCTATAACAAATAGGATCGGTTTGTAGTTAACCATAATTATAAGAAGAACGGACTCGGTTGGAATAAGCGTTCGACATCCTGAACGTATTTCTTATCCACTAGGAACATAACAACGTGATCATCCTGTTCTATCACGGTTTTATCATGGGCAATGAGTACTTCTTCGCCACGAACAATAGCGCCAATGGTTGTGCCTGGTGGGAGTTTGATGTTTTGAATCTCTTTGCCAACTACTTTCGATGTTGTTTCATCACCATGAGCAATGGCTTCAATCGCTTCTGCTGCACCACGACGAAGAGAAGAGACATTTACGATATCAGCACGACGAACGTGTGTTAATAGCGCTGAAATGGTCGCTTGCTGTGGAGAAATGGCAACATCAATCACGCCCCCTTGAACTAAGTCGACATAAGCACCACGTTGGATCAGTACCATGACTTTTTTGGCTCCCATGCGTTTTGCAAGCATGGCTGACATGATGTTGGCTTCATCTTCATTGGTTACAGCAATGAACACATCTACTTGGTCGATGTGTTCTTCACTCAATAATTCTTGATCGGCAGCATCACCACAAAAAACGATGCTTTCTTCAAGTAACTCAGATAACTCTTCAGCGCGTTTCATGTTGCGTTCAATCAATTTCACGCTGTAATTGTGCTCTAAACGTCGCGCAAGGCCTGCACCGATGTTACCGCCACCAACAATCATTATTCGTTTGTATGGGCGTTCTAAGCGTTGTAATTCACTCATTACTGAACGGATATGGTTACTTGCTGCAACAAAGAAAACCTCATCATCGGCTTCGATAACGGTGGTGCCTTGAGGACGAATAGGGCGACCTTGTCGGAAAATAGCAGCAACGCGAGTATCAATATGTGGCATATGATCTCGAAGTGCAGATAACGCATTCCCAACGAGAGGGCCACCATAGTAGGCTTTTACTGCCACTAAACTGACTTTTTTCTCTGCAAAACTAGCCACTTGAAGCGCACCTGGGTATTCAATTAAACGTTCAATATATCCCGTCACTAATTCTTCAGGTGCAATTAAGTGATCAACAGGAATAGCGTCTGATTGGAACAGGCGATCTTTTTCTTTTAAGTATTCAGGTGACCGAATACGGGCAATACGGTTTGGGGTATTAAAGAGCGTAAATGCTATCTGACACGCAATCATATTGGTTTCGTCAGAATTGGTTACCGCAACCAGCATATCGGCATCTTGTGCCCCAGCTTCTCTCAAGGTGTCTGGATGACTGGCAAATCCTTGAACAACACGAAGGTCATATTTATCTTGTAACTCACGCAGTCGCTCCGAACTCTTATCAACAACGGTAATGTCATTGTTTTCGCCCACCAAGTTTTCAGCCAGTGTGCCGCCAACCTGCCCTGCACCTAAGATTATGATTTTCATACCGCTTGCTCGCTCGTATATAGGTTATGCTTTTTGTAGAACAGCGTAATAGAAGCCGTCCATATTCTCTTCACCAGGAAGAATTTGACGTCCTGGTTTCGCAGGATCGGTATTGTCAACTAAAGAGGCATTTTCTGTGCGCTCTAAAAAGGCTTTTACTTGATCACAGTTTTCTTGCGGAGTGATTGAACACGTCGCATACACCATGGTGCCGCCAGATTTTAACTGTAGCCACATTGCATCAAAGATTTCACTTTGCAGCTCAGCCAGCGCTTTAATATCTTCTGAACGGCGTAGCCATTTGATGTCTGGGTGACGACGAATAACACCAGTTGCAGAGCAAGGCGCATCTAATAAAATGCGGTCAAACTGCTCGCCTTTCCACCATTGTTCAGGATAACGAGCATCACCACAAATAACTTTTGCAGTTAGGTTAAGGCGTTCTAAGTTTTCGTACACGCGAGTTAAGCGTGTTTCATCACAGTCAATCGCAACCACATTGGTGTTTTTTGTGCGTTCTAAAATGTGAGCCGTTTTACCACCTGGCGCAGCACAACAGTCTAAAATTAACTCGCCATCTTGAGGCTGTAGATATTCTGCCGATAATTGCGCTGCAGCATCTTGCACTGAAACCCAACCTTGCTCAAAGCCTGGTAGTGTAAATACATCGCGTGCTTTATCTAACAATAATGCGTCTGTTGCTTGGCTGTGTGGAGTCACTTCAATCTCTTCTTTTTCAAGAAGAGCTATGTACTCATCACGAGTGTGGTGCTGACTGTTAACACGTAACCACATTGGTGCTTTACTGTTATTGGCTTCAACAATATTTTCCCATTGTTCTGGGTAGGCTTGTTGTAGCATTTTCAATAACCAACCAGGGTGACCGTATTTACCAGAATCATGACTTACTGATTTCGCATCCAATTCTTCTTGGCTACGTTGATAGTTACGTAGTACCGCGTTGATCAACCCACTCAGCTTTGGACCTTTTAAATTCTTTGTGCCTTCAACCGTTTCAGCTACAGCAGCGTGTGCAGGAATACGCATGAAACTCAGTTGATAGATACCAACAAGAATTAGATGATGGAATACTCGTTGTTTTCCCTTTAATGGTTTATCCATTAATGATTGAGCAACAGACTCTAAACGAGGAAGAAAGCGCAGTACGCCATAGCAGATCTCTTGCAGTAAAGCCTGATCACGAGGTTTGATCTCAGATTGAGCTTTTGGAAGCGCTGAAGAGAGAGAATGACCCTGATCGACAACTTGATAAATAACTTTGGCTGCCGCAGCACGAACGTTCATGTCATCACCTAAAATATGGTTGGCAAAAATAAAAAGGCAAATACAATATTTGCCATTTAAAAAGTAAGGTGGCAATTATGCCACCTTTTTATATTTTTGAAGAATTAGTTAAGGGTATTACCCACTTCAAACCATTCTTTGCGAGAGTTCAAAATATCTTGAACGCCCATTGCTTTTTTTCCAGGAACTTGCAGTTGTTCAAATACAATGGCATTTGAGCCAGTGGCAACATAAATTCCTGTCTTATCTGCTTGAATGATTGTGCCTGGCGTTGCATTTCCTGTGTATTCTTCAACACGAGATTGCCATACTTTAATGGCTTTCTCTTCAACAGAGAAGTGACTCATTGGCCAAGGGTTAAAAGCACGAACACAACGTTCAATCGCTTCTGCATCCATTGTCCAATCAATCTTAGCTTCTTCTTTGCTGAGTTTTTTCGCGTAATTAGCCTGTTCATCGTTTTGCTTTTCAGCAACAGCTGTGCCGTCAGCAATCGTCGATAAACATTCAACAAGAGCAACAGGACCAAGTTCAGCCAATTTATTGTACATTGACGCACTGGTATCTGTTGCTTCAATTGGCAGTGTTGCAATGCTTAGCATGTCGCCAGTATCTAAACCAATGTCCATTTGCATAATGGTTACGCCTGTTTCAGCATCACCAGCCCAAATGGAGCGTTGAATAGGAGCAGCACCACGCCAGCGAGGAAGAATAGAACCATGAACGTTAATGCAACCCAGCCTTGGTGTATCTAACACCGCTTGTGGTAGCAATAAGCCATAAGCAACCACAACCATTAAATCTGCATTTTGGTCAGCCAGTTCTTGCTTTGCTTCGTCACTCTTAAAGTTTTCAGGCTGGAACACTGGGATATTGTGCTCAAGCGCCAGTTCTTTTACTGGGCTTGCCGTTAGCTTTTTACCACGACCCGCAGGGCGATCTGGTTGAGTATATACGCCAATCACTTCATGGTGAGAGTCGATAAGTGCTGACAAATGGCGAGCCGCGAAATCGGGCGTGCCCGCAAAAATAATGCGTAATGGTTTATTCAAGTTGACCTCGGAGTCTCTAATATCAACCCAAATAAGCAGTTACTTACTGCTTATTTGGGCTTACGATGGTTAGTTTTTAGCGTTGAATTTTTTAATCTTCTCTAGTTTTTCTTTGATGCGTTTACGCTTTAGAGGCGATAAGTAATCAACGAATAATTTGCCATCAAGGTGGTCTAATTCGTGTTGAACACAGATCGCTAATAAATCATCAGCATCAAAGCTAAATTCTTTACCATCGCGATCAAGAGCAGTTACTGATACTTCAGCAGAACGAGGAACCATTCCTTTTGCGCCAGGAACAGATAAGCAACCTTCTTCTATGCCATCATCGCCACTTTTTTGTGTGATAACAGGGTTGATTAATACCATTGGTTCGTCACGAGTGTCAGAAACATCGATCACAACAATACGTTGGTGGAAATCAACTTGTGTCGCAGCAAGGCCAATACCTTCTTCGTCGTACATGGTTTCAATCATGTCATCGACAAACTTTTGGATTTCAGGTGTTACTGCTTCTACCGGTTTTGCTACGGTGCGTAGACGATCGTCCGGAAACGTTAAAACTTCTAATAAAGCCATAATTACTCTAAATGTTGAACTGCGCCGAAAACGGCATAAACCTAATAGCTCCAATTCTAGACATTTTATTGAGCAAATGACAGCATCGGTTGGTATGTCTGACAAGGAAAGCGGACCATGTTAAAAAAAACACTCATTTTTTCATCATTAATTAGCGCTATTTTATTTTCATCACCATCAATATCAAGTGACGATAAACTGGTTTTAAAACAAGATTATCCGGAACAATACACCGTTAAGAAAGGGGATACTCTCTGGGATATTTCGGCGTTATTCTTAGATAGTCCTTGGTTTTGGCCAAAACTATGGAAAATTAACCCTGGTATAAATAATCCTCACTTAATTTACCCAGGGGATGAATTAACGTTAACTTGGCATAATGGAAGCCCAGTATTAAGTGTTAAGCCGCTTAAGAAATTGTCGCCTAAAGTGCGTAAGGTAGTGAAAGAGCCTGTCCCTACATTACCGACGAGTTTAGTTGTGCCTTATTTACAGTCCGATCGTTTAATCGACGACATAAATTATGAAACGTCATACAGAGTGCTAGGAACCAGTGACGGTCGTAAATTTTTAAGTGCGAGTGAAAGAGTGTATGTGGATGCCGAGTTATCACATAAAGAATGGGGCATATACCGAGTCGTTAATGAGTTTTCGCGTAAGGACGATAAAGCCTCATCTTATGCTCTTCGTCTTGTAGGTGTTGCAGAGCTAGCTGAAAGAAATGAAGGAATGAGCGGGTTAAAAATCATTAAACAGCAGCAAGAAATTGCAATTAACGATGTGGTTTTACCTATTTCTTCTGATGAAATAAAAACAGAATTAACAACAACTTTTTATCCCCAGCCTGCACCAATAGATATTGATGTATCCATATTAGGTTCAATTGATGGTGGAGAATACTTAGCGGTTAATCAAGTCGCAGTGATCGATAAAGGAAGTAATGACGGCTTATTACAAGGAAGTATGTTTTCTTTGAGAGAGAAAGGAAATATTGTTAATGGTAATAAAGGCGAGTATTACTATGAGACGGATAAAGACACCAAGAAAAAAGGTATTCAATTGCCCCAGACTGAAATTGGTGAGTTAATCGTTATTAGACCTTATGAAAAATTTAGCTTAGCACTCATTACAAAAAGTGAAATGCCAATACACAAAGGCGTTATAGCGGTGTCTCCTAATGAGGAATAAATAAAGTTATGCCCATTTCTGAAGATCATCTATCGGCTTGGTTAACTTTATGTTTTTGTCCTAGAGTAGGTGGGAAGGTAATGTCTCGTTTACTCAGTGTCGATTCAGTTGAAAATATTCTGCAATACAATAATGAGCAGTTACAAGCTTTAGGCCTATCTTCATCTCAAATTACTTATTTAAAACAGATGGGGAATAAGCAAGTTGAGGCCTGCTTGACTTGGCAAGCAAAGAGTTCTGATCATACTATCTTGCCATTAACCGACCCTAGATACCCTAAGTTGTTGTCTGAGATTAGTGCTCCACCTCCTGTACTTTTTGTTAAGGGCGATGCGTTGTGTTTGTCTGAACCACAAGTTGCGATAGTTGGGAGTAGAAATGCCAGTCTTGAAGGATTAGATTGCTCTAAAGAATTTGCTCGCTCAATTGTTCAACATAATTATGTTGTAACCAGTGGTCTTGCATTAGGTGTGGATGGGTATGCACATCATGGTGCAATAGAAGCAAAAGGAAAAACCATTGCTGTTCTTGGTTCTGGACTAGAAAAGATATACCCAGCTAAGCATCGAGCCTTGGCTCAGCGAGTGAGTGAAAATGGCGCCTTGGTTTCTGAGTTTAGACCTGACACACCACCAAGAGCTGATAATTTCCCCAGGCGAAATAGGATCATTAGTGGACTCTCGACGGGGGTATTGGTTGTTGAAGCTGCTGAGCGTTCAGGATCGCTGATTACAGCAAGGTATGCTAATGAACAAGGTCGAGAAGTCTTTGCGCTTCCAGGGTCGATTCAAAATCCTACGGCTCAAGGATCAAATAGCTTAATTAAAGCAGGAGCAAAACTGGTTTCATCTCCAGAAGATATTTTTGATGAAATTGGGGCTTTAACTGAATGTGCAATATCTCACCAACCGTCCTTATTCGATCAAGAAGTTATCACAGAACAATTGCCATTTCCTGAAGTGTTCGCTACCGTAGGCAGTGAGGCGACGCCTGTTGATATAATCGCAGAGCGGTGTCAGATGCCTGTACATGAAATCATGATGCAATTACTTGAATTAGAGTTGCAAGGTTTCATCGCTGCAGTCCCAGGGGGTTACATTAAAAAGCGGAGGGGCTAGCCATGATGGATGTTCTTATGTATCTATTTGAAACATATATCCATAGTGATGTTGAACTAAACGTAGAACAAGAAAAACTTGAAGAAGAATTATTAAAAGCAGGCTTTCACCAAGAGGCTATTTATAAGGCACTTGATTGGTTAGAAGACTTAGCTCGTCTACAAGAATCGGATTCTTATACGCACATAGAACCAAGCACATCAACGTCAATGCGCGTGTATACTCAACAAGAAATTGATGGAATTGACACTGCTTGTCGTGGTTTTTTACTTTTTTTAGAGCAAATTAAAGTTCTGACAAGTGAAACGAGAGAAATGGTCATCGAACAGGTAATGGCATTAGAAACAGAGGATCTTTCTTTGGACGATTTGAAATGGGTCGTGCTAATGGTGTTGTTCAATGTTCCAGGTCAAGAGAGTGCTTATACGCAGATGGAAGAGCTGCTTTATACTGCAGATGTAGGCATTACGCATTAAGGTTTTTGAATGTCTGGGAAAATAGATAAGCAATTATTTCAAGCTCACGAACACGCGCTAGAGCATCAAAGTTGTCCGGAATGTAGCGGTGAACTTATGATCCGTTATGGTAAACGAGGTCCATTTTTGGGGTGCCAAAATTATCCTGAATGCGACTATATTCGCCCATTAAAAAGTAATGACGGTCATATAGTTAAAGAGCTGGGGATCCCATGTCCTGAGTGTGAAAATGAGTTAGTATTAAGGCAAGGTCGATATGGAATGTTTATCGGTTGTTCTACTTATCCCATATGTACGCACATTGAATCATTAGAGCAGAAAAAGGAAGAACCAAAAGAGTTGATTGAATGCCCGAGTTGCAAAAAAGGCTTGTTGCATGAAAAACAGTCACGTTTTGGTAAATCATTTTATGCGTGTGACGCTTATCCGGCCTGTCGTTTTGCTGTCAATTTAGAGCCGCAACAAGGGTGTTGTCAAAAATGTGGTTTTGAGTTGCTGCTAAAAAAAGAAACAGCAGTAGGGGTACGACTCATTTGTGCAGATAAAAAGTGTGCCGAAGTTCAGAACCAAGCAGAGTAACTTAATCACTAGTATTAAGTTACTCATACCTAAGATTTAAGAAAGAGCTTTAAAGGCTTGTTTATCTAAAATATTCGCAAGTTTAGAAAGCTCTTTTTGTAGCATTTCAGGAGAGTCGGCACACACGTTAATATGGCCCATTTTTCTACCCGCTCGCTTCTCTTTTCCATACCAATGAATATGGCAATTCGGCATTGTTAATATTTCATCTGGTAAGCTATCTTCACCTAAAATATTAATCATCGCTGTTGAGCGAAGTAATTCATTACCTGTTAATGGTAAGTTGCATACTGCTCGAATGTGCATTTCAAATTGGCAAACATCAGTACCTTGCTGAGTCCAATGTCCAGAGTTATGAACTCGTGGCGCGATTTCATTTACAAGTAACTTTCCGTCTACATCGAAAAACTCAATAGCAAGCACTCCGATATAATTAAGCTCATCTGCGATAGCAGTAAACATACGATCGGCTTGTTCTTGCAACTCACTGGTGCCTTCTAATGCGGTTGATAAAGCCAGAACACCATCGACATGAACATTTTCAGTCAGTGGGTAAGTCACCATTTGACCGTTTTTATTACGAGCGCCAATAAGTGAAACTTCACGGTTAAATGGAATAAATTGTTCAGCAACCATGGCTTGATCTGGAGAGTTTTTGATTAGCTCATCCATTTCTTCCCAAATAGAATCAACTTGAGAAAGATCTTTTAAGCGCCATTGACCCTTTCCATCATAACCACCTAAGGCACTTTTCAAAACCATAGGGATCCCTACAGTATCGATAGCATTAAGAAAGTCTTGTTTGGTATTGATGATATGGTATTTGGCGTTTGCAACATGAGCATTGTCTAATAACTTTTTCTCAAGACGACGATCTCCTCCCGCCTTTATTGCATCAGGCGTTGGTTGGAATTTTCCACTAATACTGCAAATATCTAGAATATGATGAGGAATATGTTCAAACTCAGCGGTAATTACATCAACATTGTTTATCGCTTGCTCTAATGATAAATCAATTGGCTGTTGAGTTAATGGATGTACAATTTGTTGGCTATTAACATCATAAGCGATCACATCAATATTCAGTGGAGCACTAGCTAAAGACATCATTCGAGCTAATTGACCTGAACCTAAAATAAGAACATTCATGATTAATCCTCTGATGGGTCTGGGTTCTCTAACACCATTTCAGTTTGTTCTTTACGGAAAGCTTCAACCGCAGCCATTACTTCTTCGTTTGATGTGCCAATGATTTGAGCAGCAAGAATACCCGCATTAGCAGCTCCCGCCTCACCTATCGCAAGCGTACCAACAGCAATACCTTTTGGCATTTGCACAATTGAAAGCAATGAATCCATTCCTTTAAGTGCGCGAGATTGTACTGGAACACCTAAAACCGGAACGCTTGTGAATGCAGCGGCCATTCCAGGAAGGTGTGCAGCGCCGCCTGCTCCAGCGATAATTACTTTAATGCCACGATCTTTTGCTTGAGTTGCATAATCGGCAAGTAATTGAGGAGTTCTGTGTGCAGAAACCACTTTTGTCTCATAAGGCACATTAAAGCGGTCAAGCATCTCAGCGGCCAGTTTCATTGTTGGCCAGTCTGATTTTGAACCCATGATAATACCGACTTTCATTGTGAACTCCTTAAATAAAGATATTGGCAATATAGAAAAGTTATCTGCATTATACGGTTATTTTTTATTAAGGAAAACGTTTGCGTAAGGAAATGCTCAACTTATTAATGATTGATGACAATTCAAAAAAGGAAAGCAGTTGTGTGATTTGAGTAGATCAATAGAATAGATACAATATATAGAAGAGAGTGGTATTAATGTGAAGAATCTAAATCAAGTCGTAGAGGCCTTGAACATAGGGAATGTTATCGCTTATCCGACCGAAGGTGTTTTTGGTGTTGGTTGTGATCCAGATAATGAGCAAGCCTTACTAAAATTGTTAGATGTAAAACAGAGACCAAAAGAAAAAGGGTTAATCTTAATTGCAGCATCTATTGAACAACTATTACCTTATATAGATTTAGAACAATTAACAGAAGATCAAGTTAATGCCATTAAAGCATCATGGCCTGGTCCTGTCACTTGGATTGTTCCTGTTAAAGAAACCACATTATCTTTAGTTACTGGGCAGTTTAATAGTATTGCTGTCAGAGTAACGGGTCATCCTCAAGTGAAAGCTATTTGTAATGCATTTGGTAAACCCATTACTTCAACCAGTGCTAACCTCTCAGGATTAGAACCTTGTCGAAGTGTTGCCGAAGTTGAAGCTCAACTAGGAAATACAGGTGTGGTAATTTTTCAAGGAGAAGTGGGTAATCGCACTCAACCAACCGAAATTCGTGATGCGAAAACAGGTAATACGCTACGCCAGGGTTAATGCATCAACGATAGGTTTAAGGTAAGGTTACTAACATCATTTAGCGCTTTCATTGCAGGGAATATTTTCATATGGATAAGTATGCCGTTTTTGGTAACCCGGTTAAACACAGTAAATCACCTTTTATTCATACCTTATTTGCTCGTCAAACAATGCAGAATTTAGAATATTCAGCAATTGAAGCACCCATAAATGGTTTTGTTGAGTCAGTGACCGCGTTTTTTTCTCAACAAGGAAAAGGCTGTAATGTAACGGTCCCTTTTAAAGAAGAAGCATTTCAGTTTGTCGATCAATTAACCGAAAGAGCAAAACTAGCAGGAGCCGTAAATACACTTAAAAAATTGGATGATGGCATTATTTTAGGTGATAACACAGATGGCGAAGGGTTAGTTCAAGATTTATTGCAGTACCAAGTACCTTTAGAAGATAAACACATTTTATTAATTGGTGCTGGTGGCGCAGCTCGTGGTGTCATTCTTCCTTTATTAAAGCAAAACCCAGCTTCTATTACGCTTGTTAATCGAACTTATGAAAAAGCAAAACAACTTGAAGGGTTGTTTTCTTCTTATGGAAGGATCGAAGCAAAAGAGATGAGTGACATTAATAAGAGTTTTGATGTCATTATTAATTCAACATCGGCAAGTTTATCTGGAGAGCTTCCTCAAATTGATCCTGTTATATTCTCTGGTGGTGCGATTAGCTATGACATGATGTATGGTTCAGGAAAAACTATCTTTAACCAATGGGCATTAGAAAACGATGCTTACCAAGCTTATGATGGGTTAGGTATGTTAGTGGGTCAAGCTGCAGAAAGTTTTACTGTGTGGAGAGGGCTACGTCCAGGCAGCAAACAAATTTTACGCGAATTACGAAAAAACTTAGAAGGTATGTAATGAATCAATCGATTCTATTTTCAGATGATTTAACCGTAGATCTGGATAACCAGTGTGTGCGTTTTTCAGCACAACAAATGGGAAGCTTAATTAATTGCTTGGTTTTATTCTCATGGCTTGAAGAAGAAAGCGGAGAACCTGTTTGCAGTCAAGAGAAAGCCTGTGAGATTTTTAATCACTTGCGTTTTGATATTGAAGACACAGCTGAAGCATTGATCGAAGATGAAGAGTTCAATGCTTCAGGAGAAATTGAAATCAGCTAGTTTCTTCTATGTAGTCGTTTTTAAATGCAACGTAATTTGATGCTGATTTTTTAAGTGATGCTATTTCCTCTATAGATAGAGGGCGAACTTGCTTAACTGGGCTGCCTATATAAAGGTAGCCACTTTCCAGTCGTTTATTTGGTGGAACCAGACTACCAGCGCCAATCATTACATCTGCTTCAATATAAGCATTGTCTAGAATAATGCTTCCCATTCCAACAAGAACTCGATCTTCAATTACGCAACCATGCAGCATGACTTTATGGCCAATAGTGACATCATTACCAATAAGTAATGGGGCTCCTTTTGGGTTTTCTGTATTTTTATGCGTAACGTGCAGAACTGAACCGTCTTGAATATTAGATCTATCGCCGATAGAGATACTATTTACATCACCTCTAGCCACAACCAAAGGCCAAACACTAGAGTTTTGACCGATAGTGATATCTCCAATTAGAACACATGAAATATCTATATAGGTATTTGATCCAATAGTAGGAAAGGTAGATTTATAGCTTCGTAATGGAGAATTCATATTATATGCCCTTAAAATGATAACTAACTGTTAATAGAATGCGTCTTTAAGGCTAATTTAACACTGAATTGTATGGACTTTAACCATAAAAGCATAAAATTGGAATATTATTAAAAAAGCCCTTGCTAATGTGATCGAACTCTCTATAATGCGACCTCACTGACACGGAGAGCCCGTCCCATAAGGGGTTAGCAATCTGGTTCAGGATGATGGTTAAAAATTTAGTTTCAAATAAGTGCTTGACACTGAAGCTTAAATAGATAAAATGACCGTCCTCTTCACAGAAAAGCAGAAACGCTTTGAAAGTAGAAGAAAAGCTCTTTAACAATTTGAAACCTATTAATCTGTGTGGGCACTTGTGAGTTGATAATCACTATTTTCGAAAGCAAATAAAAACAATCAATGAACTGAGTGACT
>NZ_JARACR010000044.1:0-18848 GCF_028765505.1 Aliivibrio sp. A6
AAAAAAAAGCTTACCGTTGCGGGTAAGCTTTTAATTATAGTAGATAATTTTATTTTGTCATGCGGATCAAAGATAGGCCAATAAGCCATTCTAGATCTTTACGGCTTTCTTCACCGTATAAGTCTTCAACCATGCCATATAAACGTTCAATACCATTGCGAGCAAATTCGTGTGCATTTGCAGAAGTAACGATATGGTGGAATAAAAGACGTAAGATAGCTCGGAATTGCTCGTCTTCTAAAGATGAAATCCAGCTATCGATAAATGCTTGCTTATCACCTTGCATTTCTAAACGTTCTGCAAATAAGCGGAAAATACGGCCGTCTAATGCAGCTGTAAAATCAGTTTTCTTTGGAAAGTGATGACTGATCCCTGTTCTTGACACACCAGTTTGTTGGCTTAGTGTCGTATATGACATCTTGTCATAGCCTAAGCGTAATAGTTGATCAATAACCGCATCCATAATTTTCTGGATGGTGATTTCAGTATCTTCTTTACTTCTTTTTGGCATAATAAAACTCTTCTAATGTGGTTAGTCCATTAAGAAATCAATCGTAAAAATTAACGAAATTAACATTAGGTTAATTTATAAGATTCAACTCCATTTGTATAATATTTTTATGATATTTCACACGATAAACGTAGTATAGCACTCTGGCCGTCACAGCACTCTCAAAATTAAGAATCGCGATTGTAACGAAATGTCAGTTGCTGTTTAAATGTGACTTAACGGCATTCTGCGTTATACAGTATGGAAATACAATATTTTACGCCTAATTCTGACAAAGAATTGTCATAAAGGTTCATTTTTTGGGATTTTCGTCTCAAGTGTCGATACTGATACATAAATGATATGCGATTGTTATCTTTGTGTTTCTTCTTTATGTTCATTTTCCGAGAGGGTTTTCTTAACCATGGAAACATAGTATAACGTCTGTATATTTATTGTGGAGATAAAATAATGACTACTGAAGTAGAACAAAATGTACCATGCGATGCTTGTGGATGTAGTGCTGAGATGGGCTTTGTGATTAAAGAAGGTGATGATGTTGCAGAAGTAAGCATCTTCGCTAACAATAAAGCGCAATTAGAAGCGGAATTTGCTAATTACTTATCTTTAGCAAAAGAAGTATGTGATGAAGTTGAGTACAATATTGAACTGACTAACGATGAGAAAGAACTTCACGCTCGCTTGAAATTCTCTTGTAGTGCAGAAAAACTGATTTACGAACTAAAGACTCGCTCTCTTAGAAAATAATCGATTATATTGTAGATAATAAAGAAAAAAGGCCCTCACATTGAGAGCCTTTTTATTAATATCTTGGTACTAAGCAGGTTGGATATTGCTTGCTTGAGGGCCTTTAGGGCCTTGCTCAACATCAAAAGTTACTGCTTGGCCTTCTTTCAACGTTTTGAAACCGTCTGATTGAATTGCACTGAAATGAGCGAACACATCAGGTCCGTTCTCTTGAGCGATAAAACCAAAACCTTTCTCTTCGTTAAACCATTTTACAGTACCAGTCGCTTTAGACATTACGTCTCCTTACCTTTAATTAAATTTTTTACTTCGGCACTTAGATACCGAATTTCACTATATCAAATGTGTTTTCATAATAAAAACGTAAAAACAGGACTCATATCACTGTTCTAAATTAAACTTATTTAAGATGTGGTCGATACAGTGTCAAGCCATTACTACAAAGTTATTTATCTATGCCTAAAACTATTATTACTCTTTTTGCTCTTATCTTTACAGCCTTGGTCCCCTTTTCAACTTCTGCTGAAATGTTAAATAAACATCGACTCATTAATCATATAGATAGCTATGGAAATATCAGCTTACGTAATACTAATTACACTGAACTCCCTGATAATTTAGAGCTTAAAGGTGATGTGAACCTTGCGAATAGTAAAATAAAAAAACTGCCTAAAGGTTTGGTAGTTAATGGTGATCTAAACTTAGCAAATACCGTAATTAAAAACATTCCTAAAGGCACCCAAGTAAAGGGCTACTTGAATTTAGCTGGAACCACTCAACTTAAACGCTATACCAGAGGCATTAAAGTCGCAGGCTTTATTAATTTTGCAGGGTCAGGACTCACTGAACTCCCTCCGCGTTTAAAAGTAAACGGCGATCTAAGCGTAATACGAACACCATTAAAAACATTACCAAAACAACTTGTAGTGAAAGGCAACCTATTCCTTGGTCACTCACAAATTACGTCACTTCCTGATGACCTCGTGGTTAATGGTAATATTTATTTGGGTGGCAGACCTATTACGGTTTTTCCTGAAAGCATAAAAGTAGATGGTTATATTTTTAAGTAGTATTACAATAGCCAGATATTTCTTCTCTAGGCTTAATAATGTTAGATAATCTACATCAAATGGTAATCTTTGCGATGGTAGCAAATGAGCTAAATTTTACTCGTGCGGCTGAAAAACTGGGTATTTCTAAGTCGCATGTATCTAAACAAATTAAAGCGCTAGAAACACGTTTAGATTGCCAACTCGTTCAACGTAATAACCGCTCGGTCTCTATTACAGAGCTCGGTCATCAATATGCTGAGTATTGTCAAAAGCTGGTAGATACTGCTTATGAAGCTGATGCCCTATTAGATGCTCATCATGGGCGTATTTCTGGTGTATTTAAAGTTGGTATCGCTCAGTCTTTTGGTAATAGCCACATTATCCATGCATTAGCTGAATTCCAAGCTCATTTTCCAGATGTTGAATTGGAGGTTAGTTTATTTGATCATAAACCTAAATTACTTGAAGACGGTTTAGATTGCTGGATAGCAATTCATGATGATATTCCTGAAGGCATGGTGGCGAGGAAAATTGCAGATTGTCGCTTTATTGTTGCCGCTTCTCCAAGCTACATTAAAGAGAATAGCTTACCATTGCGTCCAGCTGAATTAGCACAGCATAAATGCATCACCTATCATAGTAATGAACGACGCTTTAATGAGTGGGAATTTACTCGTGATGGTGTTCATCAAGTGGTTAAAGTACAAAGTATTTTTAAAATAGATAATGCTTCTGCTATTTTAGATGCAACCAAAGCAGGTGCTGGCATTGCGTATTTAGCAAGCTATTTACTTGAAGATGAATTTGAAAATGGCAGTTTGATTCAAATATTAAAGGAGTGGCAAGCAGATATGGAGCTACCTATTTACGCTGTTTATCCTCGACGCCAACATTTGCCACCAAAAGTGCGTACCTTTATTGACTTTTTATCCCAACAAGTGGGTAATCCTCCTCATTGGGATAAAAAGCTTTTTAATTGAATCCCTTACTTATCCTGCGTTTTTAACTGGATTTGCGTAAAGCGCACGTAGAAATGGTTGCTCTTCTGCTGTTAAGTGTGACAATTTTTCTTCTAGTTCACGTTTAACTTCAGAAGTGACTTCTTCTGATTCACTATTAGCAGCGGCGTAATTCATTGGGAATAAACGATAGCCTTGTGTAATTTCTTTGTCCATGGCTGCTGCCAGTTCATCAGCCGTTTCTGGCGCTGAAGTGACAACGTCACCAAAGTGGATGTGTATGCGTTTCTTATTACCGATAATCCCTTTGATGATGCTATCAATATCTTCAAACTCCCCTTTTTCGTAAGAGCCTAAGGTAGCCACTGCATTTAATTCTTTGGCTTTTTGAATATCTAACGGGTCATTTTCATAAGAGATAGAAACAGGAACAATTTTCAAATCATTCATATAATCAGAAAAAGCTTCTTTGCGCTTACGCCCTTCTACATGAAACATTTTTAAAATCGCAGGATCAGTAAAATCGTTACCGTCTTTTGCTCGCCCTTCTTTTTGAGCAATCCAAATAGAGTTATTGGTTTCCAAAGAGTGCTTGATATATGAAGATAGTTCACCCAACGCTTTTAGCATTTGACGTGGTGCTTTTGCTGAACGTTTAACAATAAAACTTTTGTTAAGCTTCATCAGCTCAGTACTGCACGCTTTCTTTAATAAGTTATCACCAATGGCAATTCTTACGGTTTGCATATGGTTATTATATAGCACCCAATTCATCAAAGCTGGGTCCATGGCGATATCACGATGATTAGACACAAACAAATACGCTTGTTTTGGGTCTAATTTATCTAATCCAGAGTACGTAATGCCATCAGTGGTTTTTTTGACCGTTTTATTTAAGTAAGTTGCTACATTTAACTGAACGTCTTCTACTGTTGTTATTTTAGACAGTGATTTACGTAGTTTGCAACGCAGTAACGGTGCTAATAACCAAAATAAAAACTTAGAAGCAGACGGAAACTTATAGTGCAGAATCGCTGTAATGAATTCATCATCAGAAATTAAACGCTCAATAGCGGCAGGAACTTCATCATCATTGTAAGGGCGAATTTCTTGATAGATATCTTGTGTGGTCATGTTTGGACTTCTGGTTACTAAAAAAGGAAGTAGCGCGTATTCTACTTGATTTTATTCCAGTTGTACGTGATCAATTAAAGAGGTCGTACCATTGGTCATTAAATATCGCCGTAATTGATGAGAATCCGTTGATTTTTAGATAAAAACCAGTAGAGTTACGGGCTTCAAATCAGAGGTAGCTATGAAAAACGCAATTACGTTTCAGTCAGGAACACATTCACACCTTCTTTATACGGCAAGAAAAAAGAAGAATCATTATGAGTTGATTTCCGTGCAAACTGGAGCCGTACTTATTCGCCTTGGTAAATGGGAATATCTAGTGTTGCCTGGTGAATTGTTTTGGATACCTTTTGATGCTCTATCATCAATGACGATTGTTCCTAACTCTACATTATCTACATTAATGTTCTCAATTCGCACACGTGAAGCGCTACCTACTCAAGGTGGCTATATCACCTCAACACCTCTACTTTCTGCGGGTTTTGGTAAACTTCAAGCAATAGCGATGACTGAAAATGCCAAACAGCATTTATTGTACGTAATGCAAGATGAGTTATTAGAAGCGTCACCTCATACGGATTTATCTCCAGAATCACAGCATATCAATACTTACTTATCTCAATTATCTGAAAATAAAGAGATAAAGCATAGTCAGGTTTCTCCTGATATGATGATGACATTGAAAGTAAGAGAAGCGGATAAAATGCGTAAATCAGGTGCTAAGAATAGTATGATTGCAGAGCGCTATTTTTCAGGAAATACGGAATTACTAGAGCAAGCTTACACTTTATTGGATTAATGCATTATACGAACCTAGCTTGGTTTTATTGGAATGGGATTTCTAGTTGCATGAACAATTGATCGTCAGCACGATCATGCCAACGGTAATCAATTCGAAAACGGGTATTCTTGCCCTTTTCTTCCCCACCAAAGGCCAAGCTTAACTGTAGGCCGTGGCTTTCCAACCATTCACCATAAGAATCAAACTCTTCAATTTTTTTGTCATAATACTCTTCAGGCTGCCATACAGTAAAGCCTACCGCACTATCACTTAGGTAGCCGGTTAGTAAAGGATCATCCCCTGTACTGTAAGCCCATTTATCCCAAAATCCTTCTTCCATAACGTCTGACTTTATGTTTTCTGTTATTTCTGTTAACTGATAAATAAACTGATTCACCTCAAATAAAGGTATAAGACATTTTGAGTTTGATGAATAAATTTGACGAGAGTAGTTATCATAGCTTTCTTGTAGACAAGTCGAGTTATCCTTGGCAATTAAATCCATGGACATAGTTGTTGTTAATAAACTGATTATAGCGACTTGTTTCTTCATCGTGACTACTCGTATAAATGGTGTGCCTTTATGTAAAGTTGGACACCTTGTGTTGTTAAGTGAGTAATGTCCTCACCTTTTTTTATTGCGTTTCGTATATCAGTACTTCTGACAGGAAGTGTTTCAGGGCAAGCCATTACATTCCAACGCTTTATTATCTCATCGGCTTTTGAAAACTTGTCAAACTTAAGTAAATTGTCTGGTCCGATGATAAAGGTTATATCGGCCTCTTTATTCAATTCTTGAAGCTTTTTTAATAAAGAAAAAGTAGTCACGCTTTGCTCTGGAACATACAGTTCTTTTTCAATCAGCGATATTTCGACATTGTTAAGGGGTAAGTCGTTAATAAAAGCAGAGACCATCTCTATTCTGTCTTCATAAGAAAGCATTTTTTTTCCCCAAGCATGAGAAATGCTAGGAACTAATAACACTTTATCATAGTGAGTTAAACGCTCAATGACACTTTTGTGGCCTAATGATGGTGGGTTAAATGCGCTACCAAATACAGCAATGTTCATGACTTTTCTCTTATTAACGGCATTATTAGTTAGCATAAGTGAAAATTTTGTTGATGGCTATCCTATAACACTATTAGGCTGTTATTAATTGTGTAAATTCAGTATGATTATCAAATTAACTGCCAACTGTCTCAATAGAGTAAAGGAATGAGAATGCAACAACTGATTGTTGAAGAAATGAAAGTTAAACCATCAATTGATCCGGTTAATGAAATTAAAATACGCGTCAATTTTATTAAGGCAACCTTGCTCAAGGCTCACTGTACCTCTTTAATCCTTGGCATTAGCGGTGGTGTTGATTCAACAACATGTGGGCGATTAGCTCAGATTGCTATTAATGAGCTGAATGATAAATATGATACTAAAAAGTATCAATTTATTGCAGTTCGTTTGCCGTATGGTATCCAAAAAGATGAAGATGAAGCACAGATGGCCTTGTCTTTTATTCAGCCTTCTCATTCTATTAGCATTAACATTAAAGAAGGTGTTGATGGTTTGCATAAGGCGTCTCACATTGGCCTTGAGCATACAGGTTTACTGCCTTCTGATTCTGCAAAAATTGATTTTGTTAAAGGCAATGTAAAAGCGCGTGCACGTATGATTGCACAGTATGAAGTTGCTGGTTATGTTGGTGGATTAGTTTTAGGTACTGACCATTCGGCAGAGAATATTACTGGTTTTTATACGAAGTTTGGCGACGGCGCCTGCGATCTAGCCCCATTATTTGGTTTAAATAAACGCCAAGTGAGAAAAATAGCTGAAACATTAGGCGCACCTGAGCAGTTAGTTAAAAAAGTACCCACAGCAGATCTTGAAGAACTCGCACCACAAAAAGCGGATGAAGATGCTCTTTCTGTTACTTATGACCAGATTGATGACTTCTTAGAAGGGAAAAAAATAGATGCTGAAGCAGAAGCTAAATTAATAAAAATTTATCAACTGTCTCAGCATAAACGTCAACCAATTCCTACTATTTACGATTAATCCAATATTAATCTATAGCAGGTAACGCAACTAAATTATTGACCAAGGCTTCTTTTGAGGCTTTGGTCATTTTTTTTATGCGGTATTCGTACTTTAACGCTTGGGATTTTGATTCAACATTGTGCGACCATACTAATGTTAAAGGTCCTTTTCCGCGTAAGTACTTAGCGCCCTTTCCTGCCTTGTGCATTTCAAAGCGCCGAGATAAATTATTAGTAATACCACAATACAAACTATTTGTTTGCGTTCTTATTAGATAGAGTGTCCAATTAGATTTAATTTCTGTCATGCAATTATGAGAGAACGTCGTTTACTAATTGTTTTAACTCATCAAGTTCGGTGCGTAATTGGGATACTTCAGTTTCTAGCTGTTCAATACGTTTATTCTCTTCTAAGCTGTGTGTGTGAGTATTTTGACTCTGCTCTATAGTGACGGTGTCACTAATATCGCCACAGAACAAATGTCCATATCGAGCTTCGCGCTTTCCTGGTTCTTTCGATAATTTAACAACTTTAGGGCCGTTCTCATCTGCCGCTAATTTATTTAATACGGCTTCTACTTGTGCCACATTTTCAAATTCGCATAAACGTTGGGTACGAGTTCTTAGCTCGCCAGGTGTTTGTGGCCCACGCAGAAACAAAACGCATAATATGGCAATTTCTTGTTTTGACAGTTTAAGGCTACCAAACTCTGTATTACAAAATCGATGTTGATACTTTGCCACTCTTGAGTTACCACGAGTTTCATCAGTCACGATACGATCGTTAATTAATGTATTTAATGCATCTAAAACATCAGATTCACTCATCGATGTGACAGGGTCACGGTTGCTCTTTTGGTTACATGCCGTGGTTAATGAATTGAGTGTTAGTGGATAGTGTTCTGGTGTTGTGATTTCTTTTTCAATTAAACAACCAATAATGCGGATTTCTGTTTGGGTTATTGTTCTCATTATTTGTAATCCTTTTACTATAATCGATACTATACACAATAAAAATGTGAGCTATATTGCTAAATACTGATGTTGATAATGTAATTAGTGATCCCTCAGTCTTCTATCCATGATAATATTCTTTCGTTAGTTTAATATCAATTGGAGAAACCTGTATGGGCCTTTTTAGTAGTCGGTCTACCGCAGCATCATTATCTATTATTGCCAAAGGCTGTCGTGTAACAGGTAATATTGAATCAGATCAAAGCATTCAAATTGACGGCTTTGTTAGTGGGAATATCTTTACAGAAGCGGAAGTAATTGTAACGCCGACTGGTAGAGTTCAAGGTGACATAAACGCTGGATTAGTACTTATTAATGGTCTAGTTGAAGGTACTTGTCAAGGTGGTGAAGTAAGTATCCAGCCAAAAGGAAAGTTCAAAGGCACAATGCAAACTCAGCATTTGACTATTGAAAAAGGTGGCTTACTTATTGGTGAAAACCGTGAAGTTGTTGAGTCAGAAAAAGTAACGCTTATCTCTAAAAATGAAACAGCAGACATTGAAGAGAAAAAAGCGGTTTAATTTATCGGTTAAATGTTTTTTTTAGCACTGTATTGATCTTGTTATTGTTTTCAATGTTGCATTTATGATTTAATCAAGAAAGTGGCTATTACATATTATAGGAAATAAAAATGAATAACGTTTTTGAAATCATCAACCAAGCACGTCGTAAAAATAAACTAAAGCGTGAGCTACAAGATAACCAAAAGAAAATTCGTGATAACCAAAAGCGTGTGACTCTTTTAGAAAATATGCTGGATTATATTCACCCTACAATGTCTACAGACGAAATCATTGCAGTTGTTCAAAATATGAAAGCTGATTATGAAGATCGTGTTGATGATCACATCATCAAAAGTGCTGAGATCTCTAAATCACGTCGTGATATCAGCCGTAAGATCCGTGAACTGACAGAAGCGGATAAGAAAGCAAATAAATAAGTTTAAATAAAATGGAGACTATCGTGTCTCCATTTTTTTGTCTTATTTATCGCATTTTCATTTATTTGTTTAGTGTTTCAGCCAATGCCTCTGCGGTAACATCTTCAACAGCAAGAAACATAGATTTAATCTCCCCTGTTGTACTTCGCATTGGGTTTAATGTGACATTCTGATACATAAAGTGACTTTGTTGAGTTATCGGTCGAACATTACGACAGTGAAATAAATAAGGCCTTTGTCGCCAAATAACAAAACTTCGTGTACCCAGTTCAAAAACTGGCTTTGACTTTGCTTTAAACCAAGAGCTATCTATCTCTGGGAATATTTCAAATAATGACTTTCCCATTACATCATGGGCTTGTTTGCCACTATGGTGTGTCATAAAGCCATTCCAAAGATGAACATTGAATTCTTTATCAACTACGATTAAGCCAAGGTCAACATTTTGTACCATGTCAACCATCCAGTGAAATTGTTCAAACTCAGCAGGAATACCATTCATTATTCATCATCCAGTAAGTAAGCTAGTTTATTATCTAATATAGGTAATGACTCATCGACAATCATTAAAAGTAAATCGCACTTAATGTTTGTATTATCAATACTGTAACTTACCTCAAATGCCATAATACGATTGAACGACCCTTTGGTTGATTCAATAACACTGTTCACCGAAACATGTTGACCAAGAAGAACTGGGGCGCTTTGAAAGAATCTAACCTCTGCTTGCTCACCAATTCCTTTTAAGAATGCCCCTACTAAAATATTAGACACATCCATCAATAACTCTAGTTCTAAGCTATTCTCTGTTACTTCGGGGTAATCCATTAATTTAGTTAGATCTGTTACGCTTGAATCGCTTAACAGTACCAAGGCTTCTCCCGCAATCCCTTCACCACTAAATCCTTGACATACTCCTGACATATTTTCATTGCTGGCTAAATGACGAAGTGTCATCTGAAGTTCGCTCATCTCAAATAAATTCACGTTTGGCAAAGGCATATGAACAAAAACATCAAAATGACGAGCCAAAGAATCAGCTGCTCGGCCAATTGCAACATTAGCGACTTCTAAATATATATCACGGCGACGAAGTTGAATAGACGTTACTGGTTGTGGCGAATACGTCGCTTGAACTTCAGGTTTAATGCTAATTGAACCTAGTGTGGAAATTAATGTAGGCTTATCAACAGGTTTTTTTATAAATGCTTTAGCACCAAGTTCTGCTACTTTTTGTTGCGCTTTTGGTTGAATATCACCTGAAACAACAACAACTTGAGTTGTTATCCTGCGTGCTCTCATTTCTTCTAATGTGCCATAGCCATCCAACTCAGGCATGGTAAGGTCAAGAAATAAAAGATCGTATGACTGAGCTTCAAGCTTAGCAATGGCATCCCAACCGTGTTGAGCAAATTCAATATTTGCTCCCCATGAAGAAGGTATCACTCGTGCTAATTGTTTACGAGCAAGTGCTGAATCATCGCAAATTAAGATGGAAATCGCCATCTATAAACCCTTTTTTTTAATAAAACTATCATTACTATATCAAGGAATGATTATTATAGATACGGTATAGCATAATTCAAAAACAAAAAAGGAGCCTAAGCTCCTTCTTTTCAATGACTAGCAGAGGATTTAGTTAAACCGTACCAGAATGTCTATTTAATAATTGTTGCGAGATTTTACGATCTTTAATTTTAAACCATAGGTATGTTGCTACGATTGAAAAGAATAGATAAGAAACAGCAAAAATAAATGGCGAAGTAATTAATTCTGCATCCACAGCCATCATAACTCCTACGATAGTTACCGCCATTTTTGAAAATAGACCAAGCAGTAACAGTACTAAAGCCAGTTGTGGGTATTTTGTGGTTCTAAATGCAAACCAGTGACAAGTGCCAACCGCAAGTGTCGCAATACTTAAGCCTAGGATAAATGAATGAAAATGCTCAGCAGCTGCAACACCGCCTATAGTAGAGAGTAAGAAGATAAATAATAGTTTCATAAACACCTCGAAGATAAATTGAGAGCATCCCTTCAATTTTGAAATCTTTGTTTACGTAGTATTTTATCGCTTTTTATTGGAAATTCAACTAAGGGAAAAATGGAGATTGTTGCGCAGTTGTTACATGATCTCATTAGGATTTAGCCTTTAAAGAGTAAATGCTGAACTGCAGTAATATAGTCTTATATATGAAGCGCAATTTGTTACTTAATGGTTAAATTAAACGTTAAAATAAAAATAGAAATAAATGAATTTTTTTGAAGTAAAGCAAAAAAAAGCACTCAATCACTTGAGTGCTTTTTATCATGAAAGAATAGAAGCTATATTATGCTTGAGAAGCCGCTACATAGTTTTCTAACTCTTCAACTTGTACTGTTGTGATGTAGTTTCCATCTAAGTAAAATGCAACGCTATCATCTGTCTTCTCACCACGCAGCACTTGTTGAGTACCATCTAGTAGTGCAACGTGCATCTCTAATGTGTTTTCATCGATTTGATTAAACGAAGCATTTTTCACATTGTTATTTACTTGAAGTGGCGCAATTGGTGCTTTGGTCATTGATGAATCAATTTTATCATTTACTTTAAAAACAGCACCACCAACATTGGTATCTACTACTGCTGGGCTTTTACCTGTAATGATGTTTTTACCAGTCCAAAATTCAATTGAGTTAAACACAAATAGATCGGCAAATGCAGCAACACCATATACAGGCGCTAGTAGGATATAAAGTCCAGCACGACCATAGCGGTTATCTACTGCTTTTAAGTTACCAAATGCAACAAGTTTTGATACACCCATTTGACCCATACAACCTGTAAGTGTTGTGATGCCTAGAGTAACTGCCACTGCGATTTTAATTTTTTTGAAGTTCATATTTTCTCATATTATTGGTTATGTTTTAACGCGGCGGATATTATCAAGCAATTAATTGTAAAAATAGATGTTAGATCATAAATTTACATAAACCTGACAATTTAATGCCGATCGCGTCATTGTTTTGACAGTGTCAAATATGGAATATTAGATTGAAAAAACATGGTGTAATTTTCATACAAACTATTCCAATAAACACAAAGTGCTGATAAACTCCGCGCTCATTAACGTGATGCAAGTCATGTTTACATGAGTACAATCAAAAAAAACATACATTAAACTGTAATAAACTTTCAACTCACTGAGATTGCGATGAAAAATATCGATAAAGCAATGCGTATCCTGCTTGCAGGCTTCTGTATTAACCTATGTTTGGGAATTCTTTACGCATGGAGCGTATTTAACAAGGCTCTTGTTACTGATATGGGCTGGACGGCATCACAAGCCTCTCAACCTTATGCAACTGCAACAATCACTTTTTCTATCTGTCTTCTTGTTGCTGGTATTCTTCAAGATCGCATGGGCCCACGCTTAATTTTGATCTTCGGTACAATCTTAGTTGGCCTAGGTATGATCGCATCAAGTTTTGCTGACACTGTTTTTATGCTTAACTTAACGTTTGGTGTGATGACTGGTGCTGGTATTGGTTTTGGTTACGCTTGTCTTGCGCCTTCTGCTATGAAGTGGTTCCATCCTTCTAAGAAAGGCATGGTTAATGGCTTAATCGCTGCTGGTTTTGGCCTTGCTGCTATTTACTTAGCGCCTGTTACTTCAGCATTAATTTCAATGTATGGTATTCAAACAAGTTTCTTAGTTCTTGGTGTTGCGATTCTTATTATTGCTGTTCCATTAGCAACAACAATCAATAACCCACCAGAAGGTTACCAACCTGAAGAACCAAAAGTAAAAGCAGGTAAAGCTGCGGTTACAACACGTAAACCAATGGATTTAAACTGGAAAGCAATGCTTAAAACACCTCAGTTTTATTCTTTATGGATTATGTATGCATTTGCCGCGTCTGCAGGTCTTATGATCATTGGTAACATTACTACTATCGCAAGTATGCAAGCAAATCTTCCTAACGCGGTTTATTTAGCGTCACTTCTTGCTATCTTTAACTCAGGTGGTCGTGTGGCTGCTGGTATGCTGTCAGATAAAATTGGTGGTGTTAAAACGCTACTTATTGCATTTGTTCTTCAAGGTGCAAACATGGCATTATTTGGCATGTACGACAGTGAAGTGATGCTAATTATTGGTACTGCAGTTGCCGCTGTTGGTTATGGTACGCTTCTAGCTGTATTCCCATCACTTACTGCTGAATTCTACGGTCTTAAAAACTATGGTACCAACTACGGTGTGCTTTACACGTCATGGGGTATTGGTGGTGCTATCGGTGCAGCAGTTGTAGGTTACTCTATGACACAAGGTGGTGATTATGCTCTGGCTTACACTATTTCTGCAGTAATGGTTGGTGTTGCAATTGTTCTAGCATTAATTACTAAACCAATTACAGAAGAAAAAGCACAACAGCTAAGCCCTGCTACTGTTTAAAATTCTTAGTTAAATCAAGCCCGTTTATCGAAAGGTAAACGGGCTTTTTTTGTTTTTTTCCGCATTTATTATTACAATAAAACTTATCTCTTTATTTCATGGATACCGTTATGTTTTTCAAACGCCCATTATTTCTCATTTTGGTCATTATTTTTTCTGGTTGTGCGACATACGCAACGTACAATTACGATCAGCTGTTTGGAAAGTCACAAGTACAACAAAGGGTCTATGACTATCAATCCCCTGAAGGTATTGACTATTTAACGGATATCAAACCAATTATAGATAACCGATGTGTTGTTTGCCACGCATGTTACGATGCACCTTGCCAGCTAAAAATGTCCTCCGCTGAAGGGATCGACCGAGGTGCGCATAAATCGCTTATCTATCAAGGAACACGTCTCGTAGCTGCTAACCCTACTCGACTTTTTGAAGATGCTCAAACAACTCAAGAATGGCGTGATATAGGCTTTACTCCCATTTT
Source organism: Aliivibrio sp. A6 (assembly GCF_028765505.1). Taxonomy (NCBI): domain Bacteria; kingdom Pseudomonadati; phylum Pseudomonadota; class Gammaproteobacteria; order Vibrionales; family Vibrionaceae; genus Aliivibrio; species Aliivibrio sp. A6. The sequence goes on from NZ_JARACR010000044.1 coordinate 14,092, forward strand.
AAATGAACGTGAGCAAAGTAGTATTGCTAATACTGAAGCGGGTGTGATGGCTCGCATGCTTACTTTAAAACAAAATAATCCACTTGCTAAAGACGATCAACTGCAAGGTTACGATTTTTCAATCGACCGTGAGCAGCAATGCCCTACTATTGAAGAGATGGCTGATTATGAATCACAATACCCGACATGGGGCATGCCTTATGGGATGCCAGAGTTAAATACTCAGGAACATGATTTGCTGTATTCTTGGCTTGAGCAAGGTGCCAAAATGAGTGATATAAAGCCTTTAACTGATCATGAAGTTACGTTGATCAATCAATGGGAATCCTTCTTTAATGGCGATTCATTAAAGCAACAACTCACAAGTCGCTATCTGTACGAGCATCTGTTTCTTAATAATTTGTATTTTAATACTGAGCCATCGCATTTACGTTTCTTTAAATTAGTTCGTTCTTCGACTCCACCAGGGAAACCGCTGTCATTAATAGTGACTCGCCGACCTTATGATGACCCTAACGTTGACCGTGTTTATTACCGTCTCGTTGCTGTTCGCAGCACAACTGTTGATAAAACACATATGCCATACTTTCTTGATAAGAATCGCTATCAAAAATGGCAAGAATGGTTTGTAAATAATAGTTACACTGTAACTAAGCTCCCAAGTTATTCAACAGAAATTGCTGCGAATCCACTGGTTACTTTTGTCGATTTACCTGTTGATTCACGTTATCGTTACCTATTAGATGAGGCTCAAGATACAATTCAAGGCTTTATAAAAGGTCCAGTTTGTCGTGGACAGTTAGCTTTGAATGTAATTAATGACCATTTTTGGGTCTTTTTTGTTGATCCTGAAACTGCTAACAACCCAAATGTTGAGCAATTTTACAGAGAGCAAAAACAGAATTTAGCTTTGCCTGCAGAATTAGACAGCACTACCGTACCAATTACGAGTTGGATTCAATATTCACGTAACCAAGCTCGTTATTTGGAGGCTAAAAATACGTACCTAAATCAGGTCTTTAAAAATGGACAGCATTTAACACCAGAACTCGTTTGGGCGGGAGATAAAAACAATGATAATGCAGCTCTCACCATTTATCGACATTTTGATAGCGCATCTGTAATTAAAGGGCTTAATGGACCAACACCAAAAACGGCTTGGGTTATTGATTATGCTTTATTAGAACGAATTCACTATTTACTCGTTGCTGGATTTGATGTCTATGGTAATTTTGGTCATCAATTAATGACACGTATGTACATGGACTTTTTACGAATGGAAGGTGAAAGCAATTTCTTAACGCTATTACCAAAAGAGATACGTCGAGAAGAGTGGCAGAGTTGGTATCAAAATCCATCTCCTCAACTAAGTAAATATATGCAACGTGACGTTCAACCTTTTGAACAACCAACCAAGATCCAGTATGTCTCGGATAATCCAAAGGCAGAGTTATTCTCATTATTACGTAAACATATCGGAGGGAATGTAACTCAACGTTACAACGTAGCGAATTCAAAATTAGCAACAAGTACATTAGTTAAGTTACGTGAAATCGATGCGATTAAAGGTGAGGGTTTACAATACTTACCGCAAATCATCACGATTAAAATCATTGCAGCAACAGATAAACGAAGTGAATTTTTCACACTACTTAATACCAGCGCACATAAAAATATATCATCTCTGTTTAATGAAGAAAAAAATAGAGCTCCGGAATTAGACCGTTTTTCTCTGCTTTACGGCATTGTTGGTAGTTACCCTGCTGCATTTTTAGAAATTAACGAAACTGATGTTCCTAGTTTTGTTAAGCAACTCGCTGATATTGATACCGAAGTAGATTATATTAAACTACTGGATAACTTTGCTATTCGCCGAAGTTCAGACAAATTTTGGGCTTACAGTGATGAACTAAGCCAATGGTATCGAGAACACTACCCTGTTGAAGCTGGTTTATTAGATTATAATCGCTTTGAAAATCGTTAATTCTTAATATTAACTATTGAAAGTCCAGAGTTATGAAGCGACACTGGACTTTTTTATAAGGAAGACTTTTTGTTAGAGTCGTTATTTATTAATTCGCTGAGTGCATTTGGTGATGATTATAAAGCGCTTTGTCAGCATCATTACCCTACTATTCACAACCGGGGAATGTCCCCTGCGCATTTAAGTGCTGCGTTTCAGCGGCGGTTGCTGGCATTAGTAAAACAAGAATATACCGATGTCGAATGCTCAATGCACTCATATGATACAAATCATGACCTTTATATTTATACTATTGTAATAGAGAATAAAAAAACATGGTTAATTTATCCTCAGTTTCTTAACGCAAAAACGGAAGCTAAAGATCAAATTTTTTCTGCTATTAAACAGTTAGTCAAAGAGAGTAAAATCAAACGCTCAGACCATCTTGCTATTTTGTGTGATCATTGGTTTGACAGAACTCGTAGCAGCAAAACACTGTATCATTGGTGGACTGGTAATTTACCTGAGGTGGGAATAAGCTTTAATCATCAAGGGATCCATAATTTAATTCCAGAAGATAATGATGATCTCGCCATTATTATACAAAAAAAGTTTCAGCTCGCATGCATTAATCGCTCTATTTTCCATCCATTAGAAACGACTAACAAGCATGCGCTACTAAAATATTTCCTTTGTTTCGCTTTGTTCGAATGTTCTACAAACTAAAAGTACTGTTAACCTAACGGTTCCTTTTTTGGATCATTATTGATGTGCTCAATATTAATAACCCCTCTACACCCTAGATTTTCAATTTGCGTCTTATGTAACTGCGTAGTTAAATAAAAACCGTATTGATAGCAAGTATCACCTGCTTGATTTTTAAATTCTTTACGATAGACAATGTTCCCCATCATCGCAGGAAAAGAACGGATCCTTAATTCACAACAGCCTTCCTGAAGCTTCCGTTCGCTGGTAAATCCAAACCCTTTTTTTGATACATCCATCAGCTTAACACTGACAAATGGCATTAATCGATGTGCCCAAAAAATTTTTGCATTGACCGATTTTTTACATTCAAATCTAGGCCAACGGCGTTTCAGTAAAAATTCCACATATCACCTTGATGAAATCACTATGTGGCTATTTTCAACAAAAAAACGAGATAATTCAATCAAATTATCGCATTTTTTACTACCGTACGGCATAAACTATTGTAGTTCAAAGTGATAATGTACACATCTATATGAAAGGAGTATGAAAATGGCGTCTATATCATGCTAATAATTAAGATTTGCATGCATCTAAACACCAGAACGCCACCCTGTTACTTGGTTCATGCTTACCATTAAACTTATTAATATACTTGTGCCAACTCTACGGGGTAACCTCGTTCTTTTGCTAATGCTTCTGCTTTCTTTTCAACTTCTTCTATAGTAAAAATTAACGCTGATTTTTTATTTTCTTGTAGACGTATTAATTGCGCTATTTCTTTAGCGCATGTTATCGCAGAAGATGCTTTGACAATTTCAGCCCTAAAGTAACCGTCAGATGTATAGGATATGTTTGCTGCTCTTAATGTAATGTCATCGCCAGGGATTTGTTGAGCACCATACAATGCCTTTCCGCCGGGTCTTGCTTGCGCAAATTCTGGCATAAATTGAGCTAAATAATCGATGGCCTTTTGTGTTCTCTCTTTTTGTACTTTTTGATCCCAGCCTTGGGTGATTTTTTTATTAAACTCTTTAGGTAATTTAGGGTGTGCTGAAAGATGACAAGAACTAGATAAACCATTTTTAAATAGCGTTATTTCTTCTGTCATACCATGTAACTGAAAATACCCATTTGGGTATGGCGTAAATTGAGCCATACCTTGAGGTGTTCCTCGTTCTCCATGAAAGATTATTTCGGGCCACTTACCATAATTTTCGTTGCCCCAGTGGGTAACGTATGCGGCTTTAAACTCAACCAATCTCTTTTTAGGCTTATTGGCAAGATCGTCGATTATGCCTGTTTTAAAACCGGCGCTGTTAATTACATAATCAAACGTATCTGAGTATACTTGACTTTCTTTTGTGTAGCTCAAAACCCAACCGTTATGATGTTCTTCATTTTTGACCACTCCATTTACTGAACTGGCATAATTTAGGGTTACGTTGCTTTGATTGGATAATGTTAATTGTGCTGTCGCCGCCATACGAAAGACACTTAAGCCATATTCTTGAACAAGCACAATTGGGTATTTTAATTGGTTCAGGTCGACTTGTTTGGAAAAACCAATTAACCAATCATCAAGTGTTTTAGGGTTATTGGTTGGAGGGTATGATGCAATTCTTTGCAGGTCTAATTTTGAATAGGTTTTAAAGTAATCAGATGCAGGGCCAAAAACTTGATTACTTTGGTCATCTTCTATTAATTTAGAATAGATTTTCTGCAATAGCTTTAGACGAGGTAGTAACGCCTCAGGTTGACCTTTATCGACTTTAGGGATTGCGATAATAGTTGGCCGTTCGTTTAATGTATGAGGAAAGTAACGCACAGTTTCAATAGATTCAGTGAGTAACGTCGTACATTGTTCATCAGAGATCTCTCGGTATAAATTCCCCCCGGCATGAAGGTGACATATTGGCGGCCCATTAACTAAACTTGTGCCTTCTTCAAAGACATTAATATCAATATCATACTCAGATAAATACATGGCAATGCTTGAGCCTGCTATCCCGCCACCAATAATGGCAATTCTCTTACGTGATTGTCTTTTATCCATCTTATTTTTATTTATCCAAGGCTATTTTTA
>NZ_JARACR010000045.1:0-18454 GCF_028765505.1 Aliivibrio sp. A6
TAAATCTGGTGCGTCTACCAATTCCGCCACGTCCGCGTTCTACTGTTTGATTATTAAGGACTGATAGTCACTTAATCTACAAAGAGTAGTTATTCTATATTTTAATTGACGATTGGTAAATCAATTAAAAGTTGTATGGTGGCTACTACGGGATTTGAACCTGTGACCCCATCATTATGAGTGATGTGCTCTAACCAGCTGAGCTAAGTAGCCAAATTGTTTCTTTATTTCTAACTCGTCTCTCTTCCGTCTTATCGGTGAGGACGGAGCGCATTATGCGTATCAGAGGCTTATGCGTCAACACTTTTTTGAAAAAAATATGAAATCTTTGATTGTTCGAACGGAATTTAATCAAAGCGTACTTTTTATATGCAAATAAGAGTGAATAAGAGCAAAAGAATAGGGATAAGAGTTGAAAACAAGAAGTGGTACTGATGAGCAGTGAGAAGAATAATAGCTTTTAACTGTTTGAAATATAGACAAGTAATAAAAAGGCCAGCAAATTTGCTGGCCTTTTTTATTATACGTTGAAGCGGAAATGCACTACATCACCATCTTTAACGATGTAATCTTTTCCTTCTAGGCGCCATTTGCCGGCTTCTTTAGCGCCACTCTCGCCACTAAATTCAATAAAGTTATCATAGCCAACAACTTCTGCACGGATAAAGCCTTTTTCAAAGTCTGTGTGGATCTTACCTGCAGCTTGTGGTGCAGTTGCTCCTACTGGGATAGTCCAAGCGCGAACTTCTTTTACACCCGCAGTGAAATACGTTTGTAGAGTTAGTAGTTCGTAACCAGAGCGGATCACTCGGTTTAGGCCTGGTTCTTCGATGCCCATATCAGCAAGGAATTCTTCGCGATCTTCATCATCTAGTTCAGAAAGCTCAGATTCAATAGCTGCACATACTGGAACAACTACGTTGTTTTCTTTTTCTGCGTATTCACGAACCATATCTAGGAATGGGTTGTTTTCAAAACCATCTTCACTAACGTTAGCAATATACATTGTTGGTTTTAGTGTTAAGAAATTCAGGTAAGAAACAGCTGCGATTTCTTCTTTTGCTAGTTCAACAGTGCGAGCCATTCCACCTTCTGTGAATACAGGCAGCAGTTTTTCAAGTACTGAGATTTCAAACTTAGCGTCTTTATCGCCACCTTTTGCTTTCTTCGTTTGACGGAAGATTGCACGTTCACATGAATCTAAATCAGCTAGAGCAAGCTCAAGGTTGATGATCTCGATATCTTCAATCGGTGAGATTTTACCAGCTACGTGAATGATGTTTTCATTTTCAAAACAACGAACAACATGGCCAATAGCGTCTGTTTCACGGATGTTTGCTAGGAATTTATTACCTAGACCTTCACCTTTAGATGCACCAGCTACAAGACCTGCGATATCAACGAATTCCATTGTCGTAGGAAGAATACGCTCTGGATTTACGATTTTAGCTAATGCGTCTAAACGTAGATCTGGAACAGGAACCACACCTGTGTTTGGTTCAATTGTACAGAAAGGGAAGTTTGCCGCTTCAATTCCCGCTTTAGTTAGTGCGTTAAACAGTGTTGACTTACCAACGTTTGGAAGACCAACGATTCCGCATTTAAAACCCATGATGTAAACCTTATCTGTGTTATTCAGCTTTGAATGTGTGTAAACGATTTTGTGCTTTACTTAATCCATCTTTAAGCAAGATATCTAAACAGCGTGTAGATTCATCTACAGCAGCATCGATTAACTCTTGCTCTTTGGTAGGCGCTTTTCCTAAAACAAAACCGGCAACTTTATCTTTGTGGCCAGGGTGGCCAATACCAATACGGAGTCGATAGAACTCTTTCGTATTGGCTAATTTAGTAATGGTATCTCGTAAGCCATTATGACCTCCGTGACCACCACCTTTTTTGAATTTTGCTACCCCAGGAGGGAGATCTAGCTCATCATGAGCAACTAAAATCTCTTCTGGTTTTATTTGGTAAAACTTAGCTAATGAAGCAATCGCTTTACCTGATAAATTCATAAATGTTGTTGGGATTAATAAGCGAAGATCTTGGCCATTGCTTTGGATCCTACCTGTTAACCCGAAGAACTTAGCTTCTTCTCGCAGTGAAACGTTGTGCATACGAGCGAGCTCTTCGACGACCCATGCCCCTGCATTATGGCGAGTTCTTTTATACTCAAGACCAGGGTTTGCTAGTCCAACAAGAAGTTTGATTTGATTACTCAAAGACTTATCTCTCTATCTTGGATACCAATATCATTAATAAACTTATTCGTATAAAAGAAACGAAAGAAAATTAATGGTATTAGTATGTCCCATTAAAAAGGCGCGCCATATTAACACAAGAAATCCAAATACAAAAACGCCCCGCATATAGCAGGGCGTTTGAATAGATTTTTGTTTGATTAGTGATCAAACATTGCAGAGATTGACTCTTCATTGCTGATACGACGAATCGCTTCAGCTAGCATGCGAGAAAGGCTTAGTTCAGTTACTTTGCCTGTTGCTGCCATTTCTTTAGATAGAGTAATCGAGTCAGTAACTACAACTTGGTCTAATACCGAGTTTGCAATGTTTTCTGCTGCTGAACCAGAGAATACAGCGTGAGTTGCATAAGCAAATACACGTTTAGCACCGCGTTCTTTAAGTGCTTCAGCTGCTTTACATAATGTACCGCCAGTATCGATCATGTCATCAACGATAACACAGTCACGACCGTCAACATCACCAATAAGGTTCATTACTTCTGATACGTTTGCACGTGGACGACGTTTATCAACGATAGCGATATCAACATCACCTAATGCTTTTGCTGTTGCGCGAGCACGAACAACACCACCTAGGTCAGGAGAAACAACAACTGGATTTTCTAGACCACGAGTGCGCATGTCATCAAGCAGTACAGGAGTACCGAAGATGTTGTCTACTGGTACGTCGAAGAAACCTTGAATTTGTTCAGCGTGAAGGTCGATAGTTAAAACGCGGTCAACACCAACGTTTGAAAGCATATCAGCAATAACTTTTGCAGTGATTGGTACACGAGCAGAACGTACGCGACGATCTTGACGAGCATAACCAAAGTATGGGATTACCGCAGTGATACGGCCAGCAGAAGCACGACGAAGTGCGTCGATCATTACTACTAATTCCATGATGTTGTCATTAGTAGGGGCACATGTAGATTGAATGATGAAAACATCACTACCACGTACATTCTCGTTAATTTGAACAGCTACTTCGCCGTCAGAAAAACGATCGACAGTAGCGTCACCAAGTGAAATGTATAGTCGATCAGCGATACGTTGCGCTAGTTCAGGAGTTGCATTACCAGCAAATAGCTTCATGTCAGGCACGGTGGAAACCTCAGGGTTGCGTCCAAATTGTGAGAATTTTATATTTTGCATAATGATTTATACTCTTCCAGTTTGTGGTTGAGTGGCGAAGTATTCATACCTCGAGTGATAAATCCGGTTGCATTATCAGGGATTAAGGAATAAACCTCTTGTGCTTCTTTTTCGCTGTTAAATTCAGCAAAAACACAAGCGCCTGTTCCGGTTAATCTTGATGGCGCATATTCTAACAGCCATGAAAGTTGGTAATCAACCTCTGGATACACACTTCTGACAATTTTTTCGCAATCGTTTTCGTATGGAGCGTCTAAAAGTGCATTAAGTGACTGTTTTGGTGTATTTCTAATCAAATCAGGGTGAGTGAAGACATCAACAGTTGCAATGCTTACGTTTGGCTTAATTAATACGTACCATAACTCTTTAGGGTTGGCGGGTTGTAATTTCTCGCCAACACCTTCTGCAAATGCAGAAAAACCGTGAACAAAGATAGGGACGTCTGCCCCTAATCTTACGCCCAACTCACTAAGCGCATTGTTGGGCAAATTCAACTGCCAAAGGAAATTCAAAGCAACTAAAACCGTTGCAGCATTAGAAGAACCACCACCAATACCTCCTCCCATAGGAAGTACTTTTTCTATTTCGATATGAGCACCGAGTACGGATGAAGTATGCTGCTGGAGAAGAGTTGCTGCTTTCCAGATCAAATTATCTTCTGTTTTAACTCCCGGGATATCTGGAGATAAGGTGATTTTACCGGTCTTATTAGGCGTAATAGTTAGGTAGTCACATAAATCGATGAACTGAAATAGAGTTTGAAGTTCATGATAGCCATTTTCTTGTTGGCCATTAATATAAAGAAATAAGTTGAGTTTCGCAGGAGAAGGCCAGCGAGTAGAGGTATTTATCATTGAGTAACTTTTTGTCATTGAGTAACAGTCCAATTTGAAGCAATGATTTTAATTGTGGTGCTTTGCTGAGTAAGTGTCATTGAATTTGGTAATAGTACCTGTTCATTGTCGCGATAGCTGTTATAGCGTAGATGCCAGTTGGTTTGTCCAACCTGTTTTGATAAGTGTTCGATGGTATTTAATTCATTTAGCTGAAAGTCATCAGCTGCGGTAGGTAATCCTTTTATCCAATCACCAAGATAAGCAATCGGCATATTAAGACCTGTGAGACCGTAGATAAGTCGCCCAGGGTCTGTACCTTCAAAAGTTTGGTCGTCTCCCGTTTCTACAATGGTATTGCCTTGATTCATTGAAACTTTGAGAACCGTTTGGCCTAAAAATGTGGTTAATAACAGCTCACTATTGTCTTGGTTTTGAGTCCATTGGAAATTTAAGCTATGACGTTGTTCTGGGGATTTATAGCCAATTTTCCCAGTGACTTTATACTCATTTATTTCTTGTAGTTTAGTTTGATGTTTATTCCAATTAGTCGATTGTTGTGGCGTTAAAGGAACACTAGAACAAGCACTCAGAAAAAGAGTAAAGATAAGAACAACTAATGGAAAGCGAGTAAAATGAGGAAGCGTCATTAAAAATCTCATGTTTAATCTAAAGTAGGTATCAGATTGTAGCAAATTGTTTGAATATTTGGATACAAATAGTGCTTATTGCTCACTAATTTCTCTCCTGATAGCCCCTATGCCTTTTAAAATTGGGCGGCATCAAGTAAAATCCGCCCTTGTTATTTTTTTATTGGTCTGTTTGCCGAATGTCATTGCTTGTTATTGGAATCAATCATACATCAGCCTCAGTTGATTTACGTGAGAGAGTTGCTTTCTCTCCAGATAAATTAACTAGAGCATTAGATGAACTAAAAAACAGTGATGCGATTCAAAGCGGCGTGATTTTATCGACTTGCAATCGAACTGAAATCTATTGCGAAGTGAAAATGGGGATCAGTAGTGGCTATGTTATTAACTGGTTAGCTGAATTTCACGATGTTTCTTTAGAGCTGTTGATGCCAAGCATCTATGTTTATGAAGAACAAGCGGCGGTAAAACATTTAATGCGTGTTTCTTGTGGCTTAGATTCATTAGTATTAGGTGAGCCACAGATTTTAGGTCAAGTAAAAAAAGCCTTCGCTGATGCGCGTGAGCGTAATGCAGTAGAGGGGACTATTGAAAAACTATTTCAAAGTGATTTTTCTGTAGCCAAACGGGTCAGAACAGAAACTAATATTGGCGGTAATGCGGTATCTGTTGCTTATGCCGCTTGTATTTTAGCTCGTCAAATTTTCGAATCCCTTGCTGAGTCAACGGTCCTTTTAGTTGGGGCAGGCGAAACCATTGAGTTAGTTGCTAAGCATTTAGATGCTGCGGGTTGTAAAAAATTGATTGTTGCTAACCGAACTCGCGAAAGAGCTATGGGGCTTGCAGAGCAATTTAATGCGGATGTTATTAGTCTTCCTGAAATTCCAGAACATTTATCAAAAGCCGATATTATTATCAGCTCTACTGCTAGCCCATTGCCAATTATTGGTAAAGGGATGGTTGAAAGCGCTTTAAAGCAACGCAAACATCAGCCAATGTTGTTTGTCGATATTGCGGTCCCTCGTGATATTGAGGGAGAAGTGGCTGAGTTAAATGATGCCTATCTGTATTCTGTTGATGATCTTAAGTCGATCATCGATCACAACATTGAGCAACGAAAAATTGAAGCGATTCAGGCCGAAGTCATTGTCAGTGAAGAAAGTGCAAGCTTCATGACTTGGATCCGCTCGCGTCAAGCCGTTAAAAGTATTCGTGAATACCGTGATAATTCAGAAGCGATTCGAACTGAGCTATTGCAAAAAAGTATTCAAGCGCTCGCTTCTGGTCAAAATGCAGAAAAAGTTTTGGCAGAATTAAGTAATAAATTAACAAATAAACTCATTCATGCACCAACACTTGCTATGCAGAAGGCCGCCAAAAATGGTGAGTCAGAAAAACTTACTGTGATACGTCAAAGTATTGGTCTAGACAACTAAGTGTAGCGCTCGCTACCAACATAAAGAAAAGAATAAATACTATTATGAAAGCATCAATTCGAGTAAAACTAGAAACGCTGGTTGAGCGTTATGAAGAAGTTCAGCATTTATTGGGTGATCCAGGCGTTATTGGTGATCAAAATAAATTCCGAGCTTTATCGCGTGAATATTCTCAACTAGAAGAAGTAACACAGTGCTTCCAAGCGTACGAACAAGCTCAAGAAGATTTAGTTGCTGCTGAAGAAATGGCGCAAGAAGATGATGCTGAAATGCGCGAAATGGCGCAAGAAGAGATTAAAGAAGCTAAGGAAGCTATTGAGCGCCTTACTGATGAGTTGCAAGTGCTTTTATTGCCAAAAGATCCAAACGATGAACGTAACTGTTTCTTAGAAATTCGTGCGGGTGCGGGTGGTGATGAAGCCGGTATCTTTGCTGGTAACCTTTTCCGCATGTATTCACGTTTTGCAGAGAAAAAGGGCTGGCGCATCGAAGTCATGAGCTCGAATGTTTCTGAGCAAGGTGGCTTTAAAGAAATGATTGCAAAAGTAAGCGGTGATGGTGCTTATGGCGTACTGAAATTTGAATCAGGTGGTCACCGTGTGCAACGTGTACCAGAAACAGAATCTCAAGGTCGTGTACATACCTCAGCATGTACTGTTGCGGTAATGGCTGAAATCCCAGAAGCGGATCTTCCTGAAATCAAAGCAGCAGATTTAAAAATTGATACCTTCCGTGCATCAGGCGCGGGCGGTCAGCACGTTAACACCACTGATTCAGCAATCCGTATTACTCACTTACCAACAGGTACGGTTGTTGAGTGTCAGGATGAGCGTTCACAACATAAAAACAAAGCAAAAGCGATGTCGGTTCTTGCTGCTCGTATTATTCAAGCTGAACAAGCTCGTCGTGCTGAAGCAGTATCTGATACGCGTCGTAACTTATTAGGTTCTGGTGACCGTTCTGATCGTATTCGTACTTACAACTACCCACAAGGTCGTGTTTCTGATCACCGTATCAACTTAACTATCTACCGCTTAAACGAAGTGCTAGAAGGTGACTTAGCTTCGCTGATTGAACCTGTTGTTCTTGAGTATCAAGCAGACCAACTTGCTGCATTAGCTGAAAATAACTAATGAGCTTATCTATTGAAGCGTTGCTGAAACGCTCAATTCAATCATTAGCTCTTGAGGGGAGTGATTCCCCTCAAGTTGATGCTGCTGTGCTGTTGTGTCATGTTCTTGATAAGCCAAGAAGTTATTTACTTACTTGGCCAGAAAAAGTGGTATCAGACGAAGAACTGAGTAATTTTGATACTTTACTAGAACGACGTCTTGCTGGTGAACCTATTGCTTATATTGTGGGATATCGTGAATTCTGGTCATTACCACTTAAAGTATCACCAACAACACTGATCCCAAGACCGGATACAGAGCGTTTAGTTGAAGTTGCTTTAGATCTTCTTACTGAGTCGTCTAGTCGTGTCTTGGATTTAGGGACAGGTACTGGAGCTATTGCTCTTGCGATTGCCTCTGAGCTACCAAAACTGAAGGTAATGGGTGTCGATTATCAAGATGATGCGGTTGAATTAGCAAGAAGAAACGCAAAAGACAATCACATTACTAATACCGAATTTCGGCAGGGCAGTTGGTTTACTCCAATTTCTCAGGAAGACCAATTTGATATTATAGTCAGTAATCCTCCTTATATTGACGGTAATGATCCTCATCTATCTCAAGGTGATGTACGATTTGAGCCTCAAACGGCCTTGGTAGCAGAGCAAGAAGGCTTTGCTGATTTACTTCATATTATTGATCACAGCCGTCAACATCTTATTGATAACGGCTGGTTATTAATGGAGCATGGCTTTGAGCAAGGTAATCAATTACGTGATTACTTTATCGAGTATGGCTTCATTAATGTTAAAACAGAGAAAGATTATGCTGGCAATGACCGAGTAACCTTGGGTCAATGGACAGTAAACACAGAGAATAAAGGATAATTCATGTATACCGCTGTTAAACACATTCATCTATTTATGATCGCTTGTAGCGTATTATTATTTGTCGTTCGTTACGTATTGATGATGGTTGATTCAGACCTTCGCAATAAAGCGTTTTTAAAGCGAGTGCCTCACGTTGTTGACTCTGCAATGCTATTGAGTGGTATTGCGCTTATCTTTATTACTGGGTTTATTCCATTTACAGGTTCAGCGCCTTGGTTAACAGAAAAATTAACGTGTGTAATGGTTTATATCGCTTTAGCTTTTGTCACGCTAAACAATGGTAAAAATAAAGTATTTAAGACCTTTGCTTTTCTTGGCGCGTTAGGCTGGCTAATGGTTGCAGCTAAGATAGCCGTGACTAAAGTGCCAACATTTCTGGGGTAATCATGTTGCAGTTATTTGGTGAAAATTTAGAAAGCTTGAGTCTTGTTGAAGGCGCTTTAGCACTTAATGTTGCTATTAATCCAAGCATACAAAAGCAATGGGTTGACACCAAACTGCAAGAAATGTGCGTAGAAGCAGAGCAAGTATTAGCTCATGAACTCAATGACGAACAACGTTTAGAGCGGTTACTTCAACTTTTTTATGTTGAATGGGGGTATCAAGGTGATATTTATACCTACTTTAACTCTGAAAACGCGTTTATTGATCATGTGATTGATACTAAAAAAGGCATTCCAGTTACTTTGGGTGCTCTATTTTTATATCTTTGTAACTATGTAAACCTTCCTGTCAGCGCTATCAATTTCCCAACTCAACTCGTTTTAAGAGTGGATTGGCCAAATCAGGAAACTCGCTATATAAATCCGTTTGATGGTCAGTATATCGGTGAGCATTTAATGACGGCTTGGTTAATCGGTTACGGTGGTCCGTTAGCAAAAATTTTGCCGGTACACCTTGAGTCGATTGATAATGTGACCTTAATTGGGCGTTTACTTGCGGTGATTAAAACGGCTTGTATTCGAGAGAAAAAATTTGCGTTTGCATTAACATGCAGTGATTTGGCACTGACTATGGTGCCGGATGATCCATTTGAAATTCGTGATAGAGGATTAATCTATCAACAACTACACTGTAATGAAGTTGCAAAAAGCGATTTAGAATATTTTATTGAGCAGTGCCCAAATGATCCATCAGTGCTATTGGTGAAAGAGCAAGTTCAACTGTTATTACAACAACATCCTACCGTTCTCCATTAAGAGTGAAGATAATGCAAAATCAAAAAACAGTAAAAATTGGCAGTATCGATGTCGCAAATGATAAGCCGTTTACCTTATTTGCAGGTATGAACGTATTAGAATCTCGTGATCTTGCAATGCAAATCTGTGAGAAGTACGTAGAAATTACTGATAAATTAGGCATTCCTTACGTATTTAAAGCGTCTTTTGATAAAGCAAACCGTTCTTCAATTCATTCATACCGCGGTCCTGGTATGGAAGAAGGTTTAAAAATATTCCAAGAGTTGAAAGATACTTTTGGCGTTAAAATTATTACGGATATTCATACAGAAGCACAAGCTCAGCCTGTAGCTGATGTGGTGGATGTAATCCAACTACCTGCTTTTCTTGCTCGTCAAACAGACTTAGTTGAGACGATGGCAAGAACTGGTGCTGTGATTAACGTTAAGAAACCACAGTTTATGAGCCCAGATCAAGTCGGCAATATTGTTGATAAGTTTGCAGAGTGTGGGAATGAAAATATCATTCTTTGTGAGCGTGGTTCGTGCATGGGTTACGACAACCTAGTGGTTGATATGCTTGGTTTTGGTGTAATGAAAAAAGCGTCAAATGGTAGCCCAATCATCTTTGATGTAACGCATTCTCTACAGAACCGTGATCCAAGTGGTAAAGCGTCTGGCGGCCGTCGTTCACAAACAGTAGAACTTGCAAAAGCGGGTTTAGCGACAGGTATTGCTGGCCTATTTATTGAAGCGCATCCGAATCCAGATAAAGCACTGTGTGATGGTCCTTCAGCATTACCGCTAGATCAACTAGAACCTTTCTTGAAACAAATGAAAGCGCTAGATGATTTAATTAAAGGTTTTGAGCACATCGATATTAAATAATATTGAGAGTAGCTAGATAAATTAAAGCCCAAGAGAGATAACTTTCTTGGGCTTTTTTGTGTTTGGTTTAAATGCTTATTCAGTATTTGCTGAGTTTGGTGAAAACCAATCTAGTTTTTTATGTAATGTCGTTACACTACCCACAACAATTAATGACGGGCTAATGGCTTTTTTTGCCATTTGAGCTAATTCTGAAATGGTACCTGTAAATACTTTTTGTTTTTGTGTTGTACCACGCTCAATAATAGCACAAGGCGTATCTGCCGCTAATCCATGCTCAATTAACTGGGTTGAAATGTGTGGAGATTGCTTTAACCCCATGTAGAAAACCAAGGTATTGTTTGAACGAACTAAAGCGTCCCATTCAATTTCTGCTCCGTCTTTTTGAACATGAGCGGTAATAAACTGGACACTTTGTGCATGGTCTCGATGGGTAAGGGGAATACCAGCATAAGAGGTAGCCCCAGCAGCGGCGGTAATACCAGGAATTACTTCAAATTGAACACCGTTTTCAGCCAGGGTTTCTAACTCTTCACCGCCTCGACCAAAGATAAATGAATCGCCACCTTTAAGACGCACAACACGTTTACCTTCTTGTGCTTTATCTACCAGTATTTGGTTTATTTTATCTTGTGGGACGAAATGAAAGTCAAGTTTCTTACCAACATAAATCATTTCTGCTTTATCGTTCGCAAGCGCTAAAATTTCTTTGGATACAAGGCGGTCATAAACAAGAACATCAGCGTCTTTAATTAAGCGATAACCTTTCATGGTTAATAATTCAGGATCACCAGGACCTGCGCCAACAAGAGAAACAAGTCCGGTTTGTTTGTGTTGCTCAGATTGAGCTTGAATACTTGGCATAATAGATTCCTGCATTATGTTTTTATTTTACTCTAGTATGTAAGAGTCGATAAAAAAAATCACCCTTAATACTTGATTAAGAGTGATTTAATTTGAATGAGTTATAACTAACTTTATTCGTTACTAATTACTTAGCATCCAATGATGGTGCTGTTTTTGCGTGAGTAAGATAAAGAGGAATACAAGTAAATAGTAGGCCGCCAACAATATTACCTAAAATAGTAGGGATAAGGTTGAAGTTCAACCATGTAGCGATACCGAAATCAGCACCAAGAATCATACCTAGTGGGAATAGGAACATGTTTACTACTGTGTGCTCAAATACTAGTGCGAAGAAGATGAAGATTGGGAACCACATCATTGCTACACGGCCAGACACTGTGCGAGCTGTCATATTACCAATCACACCTAAACATACCATTAGGTTACAGAAAATAGCGCGGACAAAACACGTGATCCAACCATCCATGCCCATATTTTCAAAGCCTAAGCTACGGCCTGTCGATACAGCGATAAACTTCTTCGCGACCGCGTTTAACTCTAAAGAGAAGTTACCTGTTAGAGAAACCGCAACAAGATAAGCAACAATTAATGAACCAATAAGGTTACCTAGACCAACAAGACCCCAGCAGCGGAAAATACGACCCCAAGTAATGCCAGGACGGTTATCAAATTTTGCCAATGGAGCAAGACCAAACACACCCGTTACTAGGTCATAGCCCATTACACTCAAAATAACAAAACCAACAGGGAAGACAAGTGCACCAACGATACCAACACCAGTTTGTACAATGGTCGTAATAGCAACCACCACCGCCAGAGATAAAATAATACCAGCCATTGTGCTTCGTATTAGAAGATCTCGAGTGCTTGTTTTTACTTTTGCTTCACCAACATTAATCATGGTTTGTACAAATTCTGCTGGTTTAAAGTCACTAGTAGACATGAATGTGTCCTTATAAAAAATTAAAGTTTAAATTGAATAGTGAAAGACTCGCTGGTTCTCTACTGTTGAGAAACAGCAAGCCTTTAAGCTATTAAATCTAACGTAAGTAACTAAGCTGAGATTTCTACTGCACCTTTAGTAACACGAGTTTTATATGCTTTAACGTTAAATTGCTCATCTTCCATGCACACACCTGTAGTAAGGTTAAAGCGCTGTTTCTTTAGAGGACTAGCCACCCAAAGCTCTCCTTGGTGTTCAACAATTAAACCACGTGATAAAACATTTGATTGGAAGTAAGGGTCAGTATTACTGATTGCCAGTACGTCTTCGCCTTTTGATGGACGAAACACGGCAACTTGCTCACCATTAACAAGAGCACAAACCCCTGTACCTGGAATGATATCTTCTAGTTGACAGATTTTTACGAATTTAGAAGTCATAATTAACTCTCTCGCTCTTATTCAGTTGCTGCTACGTGTAGGATGTCACCCTTTGCTTCTGGGTGTTTTTCAGTAAAAGTTGCTGGGCGGTGTTGTTCACGGCCATCAGAAACAAACACAACATTCTCATCACGCTCATCAGCATTGATAAAGTGAGCAAAACGCTTAAGTTGAGTTTCGTCGTTAATTGTATCTGTCCACTCACATGCAAAGTTGTTCACTAATTTTGCTACATCCAGTTCCAGTTGCTCGTTGATACCCAGTTTGTTATCTACGATGACTTCACGTAGGTAATCCACGCCGCCTTCTAGGTTATCCATCCATACCGATGTACGTTGTAGTGGTGCAGCCGTACGAATGTAGAACATCATGAAACGATCGATATATTTGATAAGTGTTTCTTGGTCTAAATCGCTTGCCAGTAAGTCCGCGTGACGAGGTTTCATACCACCGTTACCACAGACATACATGTTCCAACCTGCGTCAGTTGCGATAATACCTAAGTCTTTACCTTGGGCTTCGGCACACTCACGAGTACATCCAGACACGCCGAACTTCATCTTATGAGGAGTACGGATGCCTTTATAACGGTTCTCGATCATTACGCCTAGGCCTACAGAGTCTTGAACACCGTAACGACACCACGTTGAACCAACACATGTTTTAGCCATGCGAAGTGCTTTTGCGTAAGCTTGACCAGTCTCGTAACCTGCCGCGATTAACTTCTTCCAGATTGCTGGTAAGTCATCTTTTTGAGCGCCAAATAGACCGATACGCTGTGCGCCTGTAATTTTGGTGTACAGGTTGTATTCTGCTGCAACATCAGCAAGAACGCTTAGTGCTTGAGGTGTTACTTCGCCACCCGCCATGCGAGGGATAACAGAGTAAGTGCCGTCTTTTTGAATGTTACCTAGGAAGTTATCGTTGGTATCGTGCAGTTTTACTAGTTCAGGTTTAAGGATGTGCTCACCCCAGCAAGAAGCAAGGATAGAACCAGCAAGAGGTTTACATACTTCACAACCGTAACCTTTGCCGTATTTTTCTAGAAGTTCATCAAACGTTTTGATTTCTTCGATACGAATAAGGTGGAATAGCTCTTGGCGAGAATAAGCAAAGTGTTCACACACGTCACTCTTAACTTCGATACCAGACTTTGCTAATTCAGCATTAAGGACGGAGGTTACTAGAGGGGTACAACCCCCACAGCCCGTACCAGCGCCTGTTACCGCTTTAATATCAGCCATTGTATGATGACCATCTGCAACCGCTTGAGCGATTTTGCCTTTGGTTACATCAAAGCATGAACAGATAACCGCAGATTCAGGAAGCGAGTCAGCACCTAGTGTTGGTTTTTCTGCGCCAGCGTGTGCTGGTAGAATAAGAGCGTCAGGGTGTTCTGGTAGGTCGATTTCATTCAGCATAAGTTGCAGAAGATCGCCATAGTCAGATGTGTCTCCCACCATTACCGCACCAAGTAGCTTCTTGTTGTCTTCAGAAACGATAAGACGCTTGTAAACTTCTTGTTCTTCATTTTGGTAAACGTAGCTCTTACAACCAGGAGTGCGACCATTAGCATCACCGATAGAGCCAACTTTAACGCCAAGCAGTTTTAGTTTTGCAGACATGTCTGCGCCTTGAAACTTACTGTCATTACCTAAAATGTGGTCAACGGCAACTGTTGCCATTTTATAACCAGGAGCAACCAAGCCATAGAAGGTTTGATTCCAAGAAGCACATTCCCCAATTGCGTAAATGTTCTTATCGGTAGTTTGGCAGTTATCATTGATTTCGATACCGCCGCGAGGAGCAATACCAAGACCCATTTGACGAGCCAGTTTATCTTGAGGACGAATACCAGCAGAGAATACGATAAAATCTGCTTCTAATTCAGTACCATCAGCAAAACGCATGACATTACGTGCATCTTTTCCTTCAGGTACAATTTCAAGTGTATTTTTGCTCGTGTGAACATTAACACCCATGCGTTCGATTTTTTGACGAAGTTGGTTGCCACCAGCAAGATCAAGTTGTTCTGCCATTAATTTCGGTGCAAATTCAACAACGTGAGTCGTTACACCAAGTGCTTTTAATGCACCAGCGGCTTCAAGGCCTAATAGACCACCACCAACAACGACACCACTTTTACTGTTTTTTGCCGTCGCTTCGATAGATTTAAGATCTTCAATCGTGCGATAAACAAAACAATCTTTACCATCGTTCCCTTTAATTGGTGGAACGAATGGGTAAGAACCCGTTGCAAGAACCAGTTTGTCGTATTGAATCTCACGGCCAGTGCTTGAGTAAACGGTTTGTTTTTCACGATTGATATTAATAGCACGCTCACCAAGTAAAACATTGATGTTGTGCTTTTCGTAGAATCCTTCTTTTACAAGAGAAAGTTCATCTGCAGTATGATGAGAAAAATAAGAAGAAAGGTGAACACGGTCGTACGCGACACGAGGCTCTTCACAAAACACTGTGATGTCCATGTTTTGAACGTCGGTTTTATCTACTAAATCTTCGATATAGCGATGACCAACCATGCCATTACCGATGATGACTAACTTCATCTTGCTCATAAGGATTCCTATTATCTTTGATATATAGATATGATGAATTATGAATGAATATGTCGATATGACGTGGATCAATTACGAAATAAAACTACACTAAAGGGGTAGCTAAAGTGGTGGGTTGTCATTTTTTGTTATTTAATCAATTGCTTGTGTGTAGCACGTAACTATTGTGTGTTGTTTTTTTACAATATCTAACAGAATTAATTTCTTTTTGGTCGGTTTTGTCTTTGTTTTCTGAAAAAAAAGGACAGAATGTGAAGTTACATTCTGTCTTTATTAGAGGGAAGGTTTCTTATGAGTTTACAATTTGAATCGATCTATTTCTTGTTTTAACTCATTTGAAAGTTCAGATAGTCCTGAAGCTTGGATCACTGATTGTTTTGTTTCTTCTGTTATTGATGAAAAGGTAATGACAACATCAAATATACTTGTACCAATCGGTTTATGTTTTAATTTTACTATTTATGAGTAATTTATGAGTAATTTATGAGTTATTTTTAGTGATCTAACAGACATATTTATGAAATCAATGTGAGAGTAAAGCGTAATTCTTTTAAACTTGGTCAGGTTATTGGATTGAACCACTCGTAATTGATTGATTTGGTCTAGTTTATTACCCTTGAATGAATGGTGAAACATGATGGAACGTCTTTCTCTAAAAACAGCGATTGCTGCTGCATTAGTTACAACGCTAGCAGGTTGTGCAACAACAACCGAGCATGCATGGCAAGAAGATACTACGTATAAGCTAACGGTATTACATACAAACGATAACCACGGTCGTTTTTGGCAGAATAAATACGGCGAGTATGGCATGGCGGCTCGTAAAACGCTGATTGATGAGTTACGAGCAGATGTTCAAGCACAAGGCGGTAGCGTTCTTCTTCTTTCTGGTGGTGATATTAATACCGGTGTTCCTGAATCAGATCTTCAGGATGCTGAACCAGATTTTAAAGGCATGAATAAAATTGGTTATGGTGCGATTGCCCTTGGTAACCATGAATTTGATAATCCATTAGATGTATTGCAAAAGCAGATTGATTGGGCTGAGTTCCCAATGCTATCAGCGAATATCTATGATAAGACAACGGGTGAGCGTAAATATCAAGCGTACGAAATCTTTGAAAAGCAAGGTATTAAAATTGCTGTTGTTGGTTTCACAACTGAAGACACGGCTAAAATTGGTAACCCAGAATACATCGGTGATTTAGAGTTTCGTGATCCTAAAGCAGAAGCGAAAAAAATCATTGCAGAGCTAGAAGCGAATGAAAAGCCGGATCTTATTTTTGCAGTAACGCATATGGGCCATTATGAAAATGGTCAACGTGGTATTAACGCTCCAGGTGATGTTGCTTTAGCTCGTTCACTTGAGCTTGGTGAGCTAGACATGATTGTGGGTGGTCACTCACAAGAGCCTGTATGTATGGAAGGCCCAAATGTCGCTAAGAAAAACTTTACACCAGGTGATGAGTGTAAACCAGACCAGCAAAACGGTACTTGGATTGTTCAAGCGCACGAATGGGGTAAATACGTAGGTAAAGCTGATTTTGAATTCCGTAATGGCGAATTAGAGATGGTAAGTTACGATCTTATTCCTGTGAACTTAAAGAAAAAAGTGAAAATCGACGGTAAAAAACAGCGTGTATTTATCCAAGATGAGATTGAACAAGATCCTGAATTACTTGCATTCTTAAAACCATACCAAGAAAAAGGTCAAGGACAGTTGAATGTGAAAATCGCATCAACTAATGGAAAGTTAGAAGGGGACCGTAATGTGGTTCGTTTCCAACAAACAAATTTAGGTCGTTTAATTGCTCAATCTCATATGGAACGTGCTAAAGCGGACTTTGCAGTGATGAACTCAGGTGGTGTGCGTGATTCAATTGAGATGGGCGATGTAACCTATAAAGACGTGTTAACCGTGCAACCGTTTGGAAATATCGTTACTTATGCTGATATGACAGGCCAAGAAGTACTAGATTACTTAAATGTTGTCGCAACGAAACCTGTTGATTCTGGTGCTTATGCTCAATTTGCAGGCATTAAGATGACAGTGGAGAATGGCAAAGTATCAAATGTGTTTATTGGTGGTAAGCAATTGCGTTTAGATAACACATATCGCTTTACTGTACCAAGCTACAATGCCGCAGGTGGTGATGGTTACCCTAAAATTTCAGATCACCCAGGTTATGTAAATACAGGTTTTGTTGATGCCGAAGTACTTAAAGAGTTCTTAGAAACAAATAGCCCAATTGATGTGAATGAATTTGCACCTCGTGGTGAGATTGTTTATAAATAAGCGCTAATGTTTATATGAAAAAGCCTCCAAAATTTTGGAGGCTTTTTTTATGAGCTGCGTTTTTGATGCTTTTCTCTATTATCTAATTTTTTAGCTTCACTTTTTCTAAGTAGCACATAAACAGCACCAGTTCCGCCATGTTGTGTTTTTGCTGAGTGAACACACATGACTTCTTTTATTTGTGGTAGCCATTGAGCAACATGGCTTTTAATTAAAGCAGGAGGATTGGATTTAGCTCCTTTGCCATGAACAATAACGGCAAAACGGATATCCATTTTTTGACATTGCTTTAAAAAATGTAAGATCTCATCTCTGGCCTGTTTTAGCGTTCGTTTATGCAGATCTAAGCGTGCTTGAATATCATACTTACCTAAACGAACTTTTCGATAGACTCCATCTTGCATGCCGTCACGTTTGTATTCAATCACATCATCAGGTTGCAATAAAATCGCGGTATCTAAAGATAAATAATCTGAGTCTGTTTCAGCTAAAGCTTGTGCAGCTTCTTTTCTTGCTTGTTGAGATTCATTTGCCTTATGCGGAGATGAAGTAGGAAGCACTGTATCTTGTGTAATTGGTTTTATATCGCCCATCATTTCTTGAAATAGTGATAATTCATCAGAATGTGACATAAAGAATCCTTAAAACGATCATATAATATTGGAAGGATTATAATTATTATACGTACTATTATTAAACAAATATTGAATAAATCCATGTATTTGATGAATTAATAAGCGAACAAATTAAAAAATGAAAATAATGCTTGTCAAAAAAATCCTGAGCAGTATTATAGCCCTCGTTGACACGGACAATGTCTTTAGTTAACAGCTCGGTGAATAGCGCAGCTTGGTAGCGCATCTGGTTTGGGACCAGAGGGTCGGGGGTTCGAATCCCTCTTCACCGACCACTTTTAAGAAAGCCGCATCAGAAATGATGCGGC
>NZ_JARACR010000046.1:0-17200 GCF_028765505.1 Aliivibrio sp. A6
CATATTGAATGTGATTAAGAACAGCTCTTTATATAGAGAAACAGCTTTCCAGATTATTATATTTCCCTTGCTATTAGTAGCGCTGGAATAAAGTTTGATAGCAAGGCAATTTGTGATTCGAATGAGTGAGTTTACTTCTGTAAATGAGCGAATGAAGAATAAATTAACGCAGCTAGCGAGCTTTATAACAAGCGGGAGATATAGACAGAATTTGCTTGGCGACCATAGCATTATGGACCCACCTGATCCCATGCCGAACTCAGAAGTGAAACGTAATAGCGCCGATGGTAGTGTGGGGTTTCCCCATGTGAGAGTAGGACATCGCCAGGCTCTTATTTTTTCTTACTTAGTTAAAAGTAAGAATTAGACAAAGTTAAGTCATTAAAACAACTACAGGGGTGTAGCTCCAACTGGCAGAGCAGCGGATTCCAAATCCGCGTGTTGGGAGTTCGAATCTCTCCACCCCTGCCATATTAAAGAAGGCTTATATCGAAAGATATGAGCCTTTTTGCTATTTGCAGATTGAGAAAAGAGCAGCGGATTCCCCCACCATAAGAACGCGCGTGTAGGGAGTTCGAATCTCTCCACCCCTGCCATATTAAAGAAGGCTTATATCGAAAGATATGAGCCTTTTTGCTATTTACAATTTCTTACCTTGATTTGTGTGCTCAATAGTTTATCTATCTATAGATACTTTCTGTTTTCAAATCGTCTCAATTTGTTAGAATAGCGCCATATTTAAAGGAGAGTAATACAATGTCAATGTATGTAGTGGGTCATAAGATCCCAGATTCAGATTCAATTTGTGGTGCGATTGCACTAGCTTACTTAAAAAATCAAATCGGTGAAGCAGCAACTCCTACTCGTTTAGGTGAAGTGTCTCCTGAGACTGCATTTATCCTTGAAAAGTTTGGCGTAGAAACACCTGAATTAAAATTAAGCTATGCTGGTGAAGAGGTTTACATTGTAGATCATTCAGAACTAACACAAGCACCAGACGATATCGCTGAAGCAACAATTGTAGGTATTGTTGATCACCACAAACTGGGTGATTTAACAACTTCAACACCACTAGAGTGTTGGATCCGCCCTGTTGGCTGTAGTAATACAATCATTAAAATGATGTATGATTTCTACAATGTTGAAATTCCAAAAGACATGGCTGGTATCATGTTATGCGCAATTTTAAGTGATACAGTAATCTTCAAATCACCAACTTGTACAACTGCTGATATCAAGTGTGTTGAAGCACTAGCAGAGATCGCTGGAATTGAAGATTATAAAGCACTTGGCATGGAAATGTTTAAAGTAAAATCTGCAGTAGAAGGTACGCCTGTACGTGATCTTGTAATGCGTGACTTTAAAGATTTCAACATGAATGGCGAGCTAGTAGGTATCGGCCAACTTGAAGTTATCGATCTTGCCGTGTTTGATGAAATCAAAGAAGAATTAGAAGCGGATATCGCAGCAATGAAAGTCGAAGGTAATCGTCATACTATGATCTTACTTTTAACTGACATTATGAAAGAAGGTTCAGAACTATTAGTTGTTAGTGATAATGAAGAGCTAACTGCTAAAGCTTACGGTAAAGCGACAGAAAACGGCCGTGTATGGCTGGATGGTGTGCTTAGCCGTAAGAAACAAGTTGTTCCTCAATTACAAGACGTGTTTGCTTAATCTTTTTGATATAAAGCCAGTTAGGTAAATAAAAAGCCCATATTGTGAAGTATGGGCTTTTTCTCTTCTAGGCTGTCGTTTCTACCATTTTTGGTGATTCAATAAGCCAAACCCCATCTCTTTTTATTATTCCACATTCTGAACAAAGCACCGTGGTTTCGTTGTCTGATATAAGTAATTCATCAGAATGGCATTTTGGGCATTCAATTAATTCATTCATATCAAGTTCCTTAAGCAAGCTGTAAGTGTATAGTTTTCTTTCTTATTAGTATTATGAGTTATACCAATCACTTACTTACCGTGATTAGTATGAGTATCTTATAATGAACGACAATGCCTAAAGAGGTTGTTTTATTAATAAGATATCAATAAACATATTACATTAAAGCTAGCATACTGTTTGTTCGCGAGGGAAGTTTTGTGAACTGACAGCAAAATTTTACTGTCAGTTATAGGTGGAAGCTTAAAGATAAGGGTAGATTAGTTTTTGCTATTTTAATCGTAATGTGCGTTTTTGCCAGCTTCGCACTACAGAGTAACGCCAGAGGCCACGTATACCAAAGTAACCGATAAGTGATGAGGTAATTGCACAAATAGCACAACCTAATAGGAAAGGGGGGCCAATTGTGGACATTTGAGAACCAATAAACTCCCAAGAAAGCTCAAAATGAAAATGTTGAGTAGGTGTTGATAATGTCCAAGCTCCAATTTTATAAGCGCCATAAAATAACACAGGCATAGTGACGGGATTACTCACCCAAACTAAAGCGATTGATAAAGGTAAATTTACACTACAAAGAATAGCTAAGCCTGCTGCCATAATCATTTGACTTGGAAGAGGAACAAACGCCATAAATAAGCCGACAGCAAAAGCCCCAGCCGCAGAACGACGGTTTAAGCACCATAGATTCGGGTTATATAATACGTTGCCAAATATCTTTAATGCTTTCTGGCGTTTAATTGTCTCGTGGTTTGGTAAAAAACGTTTAATGAACTTTCTTGGCATGAGTTAATGCTTCTTCTTCGAGACATACGAGTCAAACTCGTTGTCGTAATTCTTATTCTTTTATCATCGGCCTATTGGCCAACAAACCTGCCGTCACTTGCATTTATATTGTGTGTTTTTAGCTATATAATTATTGCGCTAAAATTTCCCCAAGCAAAGTTATTACAAGGCATCCTTCTGGGATTAGTCATCACTTCCTCACACATAACTTACTATAAAAGTCTCAATCACTTACTTTATAGTCAAGGTCATGATATTACCATCAAAGGTGAAATTCAAAGTCTAATTGCATTTAACAATAGAACATCTTCAATTTTAGTCCAAGTTCGCGATATTAATAATCATTCAATGAAGTTTTATGATTTACCCTTATTAAGGTTATCAATTCGAGATTATCAGAAGCAATTTAACCAAGAGTCAGAAACCATTCTATTTAAACAAGGTCAACTGTGGGAAATGGATGTAAAGCTACGTCCGCCCATTGGGCGACATAATGAAGTAGGCTATAAGCTCGAAGATTATGCATTAGCGAAAGGGATACATTCATACGGCAAAATAAGTAATGCTACCTTATTAGAAGATAAGCCCTCCTATCGAACTCAATGGTTTCAAAAAGTCTATGAGAATACAGTTAATGAAGCGCATCAATCTTTACTCCTAGCACTGACTTTTGGTTACAAAGGAGAGATTAGTGCCTCTGAGTGGCGTGTGCTTCGTAACTCTGGCTTGGCGCATTTAATGGCAATATCGGGGCTGCATATTGGGTTTGTTTTTGCGATTGGTTGGTGGCTAGGTAAGGGGGTTCGTCTTGTTTTTTCTCAAAAGAGCCAGCGATGGTTGCCTATTATTCTCGGTTGTCTGTTTGCTGTTTTCTATGCGTGGCTTGCGGGTTTTTCACTTCCAACGATTAGGGCTTTGATTGCCTGTTTTATCGTATCTATTCTATTGATATACCGGTTACGTTGGCCGAAACATCAATTATTATTGTGGTGTTTATTCCTATGTTTGTTACTCAATCCTTTTTCCTCCCTTTCTATGAGTTTTTGGCTTTCATTTAGTGCGGTATGCGTGGTTTTTTTGTCTCTTCATTTTTATCAGATCTTTGTTTACACCAAAGACCAACCATTATTTAGAAAGTGGCAACAAGTCATCTTTATACAGTTTGCTCTTTTTATTTTATTAGCGCCGATTCAAGGTATTTTCTTTTCCGGTGTAAGTTACTTATCACCATTCATTAATCTTCTTTCTGTACCTTGGGTTAGTTTTTTTACGGTACCGTTAAGTCTAGCTTCAGTTATTATGGAACAATTCAGTAATGACATTGCAAAAATAGGATGGGAGTGGGCTAGTTTATCTATATCTTCGGTATGGTGGTTAGCAAAGCATGCGGAGCAATCATGGGTTGTATTACCAAATCATATTAATATGTTGTTGTACGCTGTTATTTTTATTTTATCTCTTAAGTTGTTACTTCCCCTACGTTTTTTTATTCAGCCAATTATACTTTTATTTATCGGGTCACTGTTTATTAAGCCAGAAAGAGAGTGGCAAGTTGATTTTTTAGATGTGGGGCATGGTTTATCACTACTATTATCTAATCAAGGGCATACCGTTGTTTATGATACAGGAGGGAGGTGGCGAACTGGTAGCATTGCTGAAAGTGTTATTGAGCCTATTTTGCATCATCGAGGAATAAGGAGTATTGATGGCCTGATCCTTAGTCATTCAGATAACGATCACGCAGGCGGGAAAAATTATTTAATAGATACTTTCAGTCCTAATTGGGTCAGAGCAAGTGAGAAAGGCAGTAATCACCAACCATGTATTAAAGGTGAAGAGTGGAAAGTAGCAGGAATGCATTTTACCGCAATTTGGCCACCGAGAATGGTAAGCCGTGCGTATAATCCTCACTCATGCGTTATAAAACTAAGTATAGATAAGTGGTCTTTTTTATTAACTGGCGATATTGATGCCATTTCAGAGATGTTGATTTTAAATCAAAATACATTTGATGATATCGATGTATTTTTGGTTCCTCATCATGGTTCTAATACTTCATCAACCAAGCGATGGGTAAAAGTAATGGAAGGGAAGGTTGGTGTAGTATCTGCCGGAAGGTTTACTCCCTGGAATTTACCTAATCCAGAGATTAAAGATAGGCACTTAGACAATCAGGTACTTTGGTTAGATACTGCTCAATTAGGGCAAATAAGTCTAAGCTCAAAAGGTGGAAAGTTATCTATTGAAGGTTATTCACTGCACAATCAAAATACTTGGTACAGAAAGCTATTTGGCGATAATCTAAATTCAGAGTAGAATATAGATAATTGTATATGAAG
The DNA here is from genome assembly GCF_028765505.1 of Aliivibrio sp. A6. Classification (NCBI taxonomy): domain Bacteria; kingdom Pseudomonadati; phylum Pseudomonadota; class Gammaproteobacteria; order Vibrionales; family Vibrionaceae; genus Aliivibrio; species Aliivibrio sp. A6. The sequence goes on from NZ_JARACR010000046.1 coordinate 5,023, forward strand.
AATAAGTACTTATGACTATTGAAAAAGACGAATCTACATGGGCAACATTTAAGCGTTTATGGCCACATATCTCACTATATAAAGCGGGTCTTGCCGTTGCTGTTGTAACACTGATTATCAATGCGTTAAGCGATACCTACATGATCTCTTTGCTAAAACCACTTTTAGATGATGGTTTTGGTAACGCAGATTCTGATTTCTTAAAGAAAATGCCATTTATTATTCTAGCCATGATGTTTATCAGAGGTTTGAGTGGATTTATTTCTGGTTATTGTATGAGTTGGGTTGCGAGTAACGTGGTTATGCGTATTCGTCGTCAAATCTTCAATCATTTTATGCATATGCCGGTAAGCTATTTTGATCAAGAATCAACTGGGCGTTTATTATCTCGAATTACTTATGATTCAGAGCAAGTAGCGTCGGCAACCAGTAAAGCCTTAGTTAATATTGTACGTGAGTCAGCCAGTATTATTGGTTTACTTGGCTTGATGTTTTGGAACAGCTGGCAGTTATCTCTTGTACTGGTCGTTGTTGCTCCTATTGTTGCTTTTGCTATTAGCTTTGTTTCTAAACGTTTTAGAAAGATCAGTAAAAACATGCAAACGGCAATGGGCTCATTAACGGCAACCTCAGAGCAGATGCTTAAAGGCCATAAAGTGGTTCTTAGTTACGGTGGTCAAAAGGTTGAATCTGAGCGTTTTGACAATATTAGTAATCATATGCGTCAGCAAGGTATGAAAATGGTGGTAGCTCAAGGTTTAGCTAACCCTATTATTCAAATGATTGCTTCGTTTGCTCTAGTTACTGTGCTTTATTTAGCGAGTGTAGATTCGATCAAAGAGACACTGACACCGGGTACCTTTACCGTTGTATTCTCAGCAATGTTTGGTTTATTACGCCCATTAAAAGGCTTAACGAGCGTTACTTCTGATTTCCAACGCGGTATGGCGGCATGTCAGACGCTGTTTGAATTGATGGGCATGGATAAAGAGAAAGACGACGGTAATATTGAAAGAGACACCGTAAAAGGTGATATCAAAGTTGATAATGTAACCTTTACTTATCCAACTGCGGATGCACCAGCACTACGTAGTGTAAGTTTTGATCTTCCAGCAGGTAAAACCATCGCCTTAGTGGGCCGTTCAGGTTCAGGTAAGAGTACCATCGCTAACTTGTTTACTCGCTTTTATGATGTCGATTCAGGTGAGATTAGCCTTGATGGCGATAAGATTGAAGATTATCGCTTACCAAACCTACGTAAACATTTTGCTTTAGTTTCTCAAAATGTTCATTTATTTAATGATACCGTTGCAAATAACATCGCTTATGCTTCTGAAGGTAAGTTTACGCGCCTAGAGATAGAAAAAGCGGCAGAGCTTGCTTATGCATCTGATTTTATTAATAAGATGGATGACGGTTTTGATACCATGATTGGTGAAAATGGCGCGAGCTTATCTGGTGGTCAACGCCAGCGTATTGCGATTGCTCGAGCATTATTACAAAACGCACCAGTATTAATTCTTGATGAGGCAACATCTGCACTTGATACGGAATCTGAAAAAGCGATTCAATCAGCATTGGATGAGCTTCAAAAAGACAAAACGGTATTAGTTATTGCTCACCGCTTATCAACGATTGAAGATGCCGATCAGATCTTAGTTGTTGATGAAGGTGAAGTGGTTGAACGTGGTAATCATGCAGAACTTATCGCTCATGATGGGGCTTATGCTCAATTACATCGTATTCAGTTTGGTGATTAATGATTGAAAAAATTTGGTTTGAGAACCATTTTTTAGGAAAGCTCTTGTGGCCATTATTGTGGCCACTTAGTTGCTTATTTAAGTGGATCGCAACAAAGCGAAAATCAGATTACCAGCGTGGTAAAAAGCAGAGTTATCGTTCATCGGTTCCTGTTGTTGTCGTTGGTAATATTACCGCTGGTGGAAATGGTAAAACCCCTGTTGTTGTATGGCTTGTCGAACAGCTTCAACTAAAAGGCTATAAAGTAGGGGTTGCCTCTCGTGGCTATGGTGGGAAAGCCCCTTACTATCCTTATTTATTAACTGAAACGACAACGCCAGATATTTCAGGTGATGAGCCTGTTTTAATTAAACAACGCACTAAAGCTGAAGTTGCTGTTGCGCCCATTCGCAGCGAAGCGGTTAAAATGCTTGAGCAACAGGGTGTTGATTTTATTATTACTGATGATGGCCTACAGCACTATGCACTTCAACGAGACATAGAGTTTATTGTTATTGATGGAAAGCGCCGTTTTGGTAATCAGCATTATATTCCTCTTGGCCCATTAAGAGAGGGAGTAGAGCGTTTATCTAGTGTTGATTTCTTAATTTGTAATGGCGGAGAGCCTCAAGCAAATGAGGTGTCGATGCGACTTCAGCCAAATGAAGCAATTAATTTAATTACAGGCGAGCGATGCAGTGTTTCTTCATTGTCTAATTTGGTCGCTTTTGCTGGAATAGGGCATCCGCCACGTTTTTTTGAAACGCTGAATCAGCTGAAAGCCAATGTGGTTCATACTCAAGGTTTTGAAGATCATAAAGCGTTTGAACAGACAGAAATAGAACAATTAATGAAACATGGCGATCAGTTAATTATGACTGAGAAAGATGCAGTAAAATGTCAGTCTTTTGCTCAATCGTCATGGTGGTATTTACCTGTTGATGCACAATTCCCAGAAGAAAAAGCACAACAAATATTAAATAAAATTATTGAGGTAAAAGAATAATATGGATTATCGTCTTCTTGAAATCGTAGCTTGCCCGGTATGTAAAGGAAAACTGAACTACGATAAAGATAAGCAAGAGCTTATTTGTAAAATTGATCGTCTTGCATACCCAATTAAAGAAGGCATTCCTGTAATGCTTGAACCTGAAGCGCGTCGCATGACAATGGAAGAGGTAGAGTTATGTCGTTCACAGTCATAATCCCTGCGCGTTACCAATCAACACGTTTACCAGGTAAGCCGTTAGCGGATATCTGTGGTAAACCTATGATCCAATGGGTTTACGAGCAAGCATCAAAGGCTGGAGCAGACCGTGTGATCATCGCAACTGATGACAGTCGTATTGAAGCGGTGGTTAAAGGTTTTGGTGGTGATGTATGCATGACGTCTCCAAATCATGAATCAGGCACTGAGCGCCTTGCTGAAGTCATTGAAAAATGTGGTATTACAGCGGATGAAATCGTTGTGAATGTTCAAGGTGATGAGCCTCTGATCCCACCAAGTATCATTCAGCAAGTTGCACAAAACTTAGCGGATTCTGTTGCGCCAATGGCAACGTTAGCAGTAGCGATTGATGAAGAAGATGATGTCTTTAACCCTAATGCCGTAAAAGTGGTTACCGATGCCGAAGGGTATGCATTGTACTTTAGTCGAGCTTCGATCCCATGGGATCGTGATGCTTTCGCTCAAGGTGAAACATTAACAGCAAATCCTTTACTTCGTCACATTGGTATCTATGCGTATCGTGCTGGTTTTATTAATACTTATATTAATTGGCAGCCAAGTGTTCTTGAGAAAATTGAGTGTTTAGAACAGCTGCGAGTGCTTTGGTATGGCGAAAAAATTCATGTTGCCGTCGCAAAAGAAGCACCAGCAGCAGGAGTTGATACACCAGAAGATTTAGAGAAAGTACGCGCTATTCTTAAATAATACCAATCACAGTTATCTGGTTAAGCTAGGATGAACAGTTATTTACTACGATTGGTATAAACACTTCTTTGTATACTAAAAAGCCCGAATCTATTTTAATAGCTTCGGGCTTTTTTTAAGTGATCAAATGTTATTAGCTTTTATTCGGTAAAGGTAATGATTGCTTTATTTCATCTACTTTATCTATCACATCTTCCATATCAAGCTGTGGTGTTTCTTGCGCTTGTTTTTCTTTTTCCATAACAAGATCTTTAAGCTGCATAAACCAGCGGCCCATTTGCTCATACCAAAAACGTTCAGACTGTTCTAAGTATTTCGCTTTAGGTGCATATTTTTCCCATGGCTGGTTTATTTCAGAATGCGCTAAATAATTAGTCGGGGCAGGTGTTGGAGTCATTCCTAGATATTTAAACTCTGCCATAGCTCGTGGCATATGGCTTGCCGAAGTGACAAGAACTACCGTTTTATCACCCACTGCATTAAATGTCTGCATTGCTTCTTCATGAGTATCACGAGCACTTTCTAGTAATAAAATATCCGATTTATTAACCCCTAATGACAGTGCAACGTGTGCCATCATGCGAGCATGACTAACTGTTGTTCCACCGTTATAACCTGAAAGAATCATTTTGGAACCAGGATACATACGATAAATACGGATCCCTTCTGTCAATCTCATGACAGCGGCTCTAGATAGCTCTGAAATAGGTGATATTTCATCGTCAACAACATGGCCATTTCCAAGAACAAGTACGTACTCAACTGGTGTCTCTGGCGCAATAAACGAAGGGTAGATTCGTTCAGTCGATTTTAATAATGGAGTTGTGATTGGTTGAAAAGAGAGCAGGAAAATACCCAAAAGAGATAAAGTTAATAAAAAAGAGGCAAATCCTTTCTTTTTAGAAAACCATAAAATCATTAATCCAATGAAGCCTATTAGGAGTAAACCTGGTAGGGGCATTAACATGGATGACAAAAACTTCTTTAACTCAAACATATTTTTTAACTATTACCGCTGATATAGAATGAAAAATCACCACTTGAGAGCAAAAAACAGCGTCATGCTGTTACTTCCTTGAGCTCTTATGCGACAATGCGTGTTTCCAATAGATAATATCATAACTTAACCACTGTGAATAAAGACCGTAATTTCGATGACATCGCCCACAAATTTGCCAAGAACATCTATGGTTCTGATAAGGGTGGGATCCGCCAAACAATTGTGTGGCAAGATATGGAAACTATCTTAGCTGAAAATAATGCAAAATCTGAGCCACTTACCATTTTAGATGCTGGTGGTGGGATAGGGCAGGTTTCTCAGCAAATAGCAAAACGTGGTCATTCTGTCACGTTATGTGATATTTCTTCAGAAATGTTGAAATTAGCGAAAGAAGCAGTCGAAGACAATGGTTTATTGCCGCAATATCAATTTATTCATACTGCTGTACAACAAATTGAACAGTATAATATCGGGGAGGTTGATATTCTTCTATTTCATGCGGTTATGGAATGGTTAGATAACCCAAAAGAAGCATTAGATATTCTTTTAAAACAGGTTAAACCGGGTGGGTATGCCTCCATTATGTTTTATAACCATCATGGTCTTGTGCTCAAAAATGTGATTTGTGGTAATATTCCACATGTTTTAGATGGTATGCCTCATCGAAAAAGGTTTAAGTTACAGCCTCAAAAAGGTCTAATGCCTAATGACGTGTATCAGTGGATTGAAGATGCTGGTTATGAAATTAAAGGAAAATCGGGCATTCGTTCATTTCATGATTACATAGGTAATATGGAATACATGGGCGATTACCAAATCGAAGACGTACTAAAGCTCGAAGAGCAGTTATGCCGTCAAGAACCTTATCTCTCTCTTGGCCGTTATATTCACGTATGGGCGAAGAGAAAATAATAATGATGTACACAAAGGATACACAATGAGTGAGTTTTCTAATGCTGTTACAGACCAAACAGTTGATGAACTGGTTGGTTGGGTAAAGCAGCACGATTTCTCATTGAATTTGCCAACCGAGCGTTTGGCATTTTTGTTGGCCATTGCTGTTCTCAGTAATGAAAGATTTGATGATGAGCTGGGTGAAGGTGAGCTTCACGACGCGTTTGGAATCATCAGTGGGTTATTTGGTCAATCCAATGACACCATTGCTTTTCGTGCGAACAATGCAATCAATGAATTAGTAAAACAACGTTTAATTAGCCGCTTTAGTGGTGAAAGTACCGATGGAATGAATATCTATCGTCTTACGCCATTAGCTATCGGGATCACTGATTATTATGTGCGTCACCGTCAATTCTCTAAATTGAAGCTTTCTATTCAATTGGCGATGGTAGCAGAAGAGATCCAAAAAGCATCAGAAGCTGCGGAAAAGGGCGGTGAAGCAAAACACTGGCGTAAAAACGTTTATGGTGTTCTGAAATACTCAGTAGGTGAGATCTTTGATCGTATCGATTTAAACCAACGTGTTATGGATGAACAACAGCAATCAGTAAAAGAAGAAATTGCAGAGTTGCTAAATCAAAATTGGCGTGAAGCGATTTCTAGCTGTGAAAAACTGCTTGATGAAACATCAGGTAACTTACGTGAACTGCAAGATTCATTGCAGGCTGCGGGCGATCAGCTGCAAACAGAATTGTTGAATATCCAAGAAATTGTTTATGGTAATGAAGAACTCGAGTTTATTGATGCTCTACTGTATTCATTACAAATGAAGTTAGACCGTATCGTAAGTTGGGGTCAGCAAGCGATTGATCTTTGGATTGGTTATGACCGACATGTTCATAAGTTCATCCGTACCGCTATTGATATGGATAAGAACCGAGCATTTAGCCAGCGTTTACGTGATTCTGTTAAAGGTTACTTTGATGCACCTTGGTTATTGACTTATGCAGATGCTGCTCGTTTACGTGATATGCGTGATGAGGCACTGATGCTGCGTGATGATGAAGTAACCGGTATTGTTCCAGATGAAATGGAATACGAAGAATTAAGCGTGATCACAGATATTCTTGCAGAGCGTGTAGCAGAGATGCTTCAACATCATAAAGATACGGGCGAAGCGATTGAGTTAGGTACTATTCTTAAGAATTACCTAGCGACATACCCACATTCTCAGCACTTTGATCTTGCCCGCCTAGTGGTAGATCAAGCGGTGCGCCTCGGTTATTCAGAAGCCGATTTCCAAGCCGTTCAACCTGATTGGCAATCTATTAACGAATTCGGTGCGAAGGTACAAGCAAATGTCATTGACAAATATTGAAGAATTTATGCCTGAGAAGTTAGCAAAAGCAATTGCTAATCCATTATTCCCAGAGCTAGACAGTTTATTACGTTCTGGTCGTCATATAGCCAGTGAAGATTTAGATAATCATGGACTACTGTGTGAATTTGAACATGAATTAGGCCTGTTTTATCAACGTTATAACGCTGAACTAGTAAAGGCACCTGAAGGTTTTTTCTATTTACGTCCACGTTCAACGTCTTTCATTGCACGTAGCGTATTGGCTGAGATAGACATGCTAGTTGGTAAAGTCTTGTGTTTCTTATACCTAAGTCCAGAGCGTTTGGCTCACGAAGGTATCTTTACCAACCAAGAATTGTTCGATGAACTACTCGTATTAGCTGACGAACAAAAGTTGATGAAGCTAGTAACAAACCGTGCTTCTGGTTCTGATTTAGATAAAGAAAAGCTGTTTGATAAAGTTCGTACTTCACTGCGCCGTTTAAAGCGTCTAGGTATGATCATTCAAGTGGGTGAGCAAGGTAAATTTCGTATAAGTGAAGCGGTTTTCCGTTTTGGTGCCGATGTACGTACAAGCGATGACATGAAAGAAGCACAATTACGTTTAATCCGTGATGGTGAAGCGGTAGTTATTCATCAAGAAGAAGCAAGCCAATCTAGTTTGGATCTTGATATAGATAACAACGAAAAACCGGCTGAAGAGCAACATGAATTAGAATTGGAAGGTGATCTATGAGTATGGTTGAACGTGGTAAATATCAATCACTCACCATGGTTAACTGGAACGGCTTTTTTGCCCGTACTTTTGACATTGATAATCTAGTAACCACACTTTCTGGTGGTAACGGTGCTGGTAAGTCGACCACAATGGCGGCGTTCATTACAACGCTTATTCCTGACCAGTCACTACTGCATTTTCGTAACACAACAGAAGCGGGCAGCTCTCAAGCGTCTCGTGACAAAGGTCTGCACGGTAAATTAAAACCGGGTGCATGTTATGCTGCGCTAGACATTGTGAACTCTCGTAAGCAACGTGTACTTTTTGCTGTAAAATTACAGCAAGTAGCAGGTCGTGATAAGAAAGTAGACATCAAGCCATTCATTGTTGTTGGTTTACCAAGCCATGTAAAACCAACGGATTTAATGATTGAATCTGTTTCTGAAAATCAAGCTCGTGTTCGTCAAATCAATGACGTAAAAGACATTGTTTCACAGTACGAAGGCGTTCAATTTAAAGCGTTTAATTCAGTAACCGACTATCACGCTCAAATGTTTGATTACGGTGTATTACCGAAGAAACTTCGTAACACAAGCGATCGTTCTAAGTTCTATCGTTTAATCGAAGCTTCTTTATACGGTGGTATTTCAAGTGCGATCACGCGTTCTTTACGTGATTACTTATTGCCACAAAATGGTGGTGTTAAGAAAGCCTTCCAAGATATGGAAGCGGCACTGCGTGAAAACCGTATGACATTAGAAGCGATTAAGACGACTCAGTCTGATCGTGATCTATTCAAGCATCTCATCACAGAATCAACTAACTATGTTGCTTCAGATTACATGCGTCATGCGAATGATCGCCGTAATAAAGTAGAACAAACATTAACGCACCGTGTTGAGTTAATGAATGCACAACACAGCTTAGTGGATCTGTCGTCTGTATTAAACAATATGCAGAGTGAATTAGAGCAGCTTACTGAATCAGAGTCAGGTCTTGAGCAAGATTATCAAGCAGCCTCAGATCATCTTCAATTAGTGCAGACAGCCGTTCGTCAACAAGAGAAGATTGAACGTTACTCTGAAGATCTAGAAGAGCTAACAGAGCGTCTAGAAGAGCAAGTGATGGTGGTGGAAGAAGCCACTGAACAACTTGCTATGGCTGAAGAGCAAGCGCTATTAACAGAAGAAGAAGTTGATAGCCTTAAAACGCAACTTGCTGATTACCAACAAGCGTTGGATATGCAGCAAACTCGTGCGCTTCAATACCAACAAGCGGTTAAAGCTCTTGAAAAAGCACAGCAATTAACAGCAAATAACTCATTAACTCAAGATAATGCAGTTGATCTTCAAGGTGAATTAAAAGCAAAAGAAGAGCTTCAAACCACAGCATTACTAGCGATTAAGCATAAGCTGGATCTTTCTTCTGCAGCGGTTCAACAATTTGAACGTGGCTTGGCATTAGTTACCTCAATTGCAGGTCATGTTGAGCGTAATGAAGCATCAGATAAGGCAAAAGCTTTAATTGAACAAGCTCGCCAGTTCAACAATATTGCAGAGCGTGCAGAGCAGCTGAAAGCACAATATAAAGATCTTGAACGTGCTGTTCGACTACAACGTCAAGCTCAAGAATTAGCAACAGAATACGCAAAACGTTTCAATATCACGATTGATTCTGAAATGGTTCTTGAAGAAGAGCAAGCGCGTCATGAAGAGATGCTTGAAACCGTTCAAGAGCAGCAAGAAAACATTATTGATAAACGTTCAGAGCTAAAACGCCAAGAACAACAATATCGTTCAGAATCTCATCGTTTAGAGTCTATTGCGCCTAAATGGATTGCAGCAAATGACGCATTACACAAGCTGAATGAGCAATGTGGTGTTGAACTGGAAGATAGCCAAATGGTTATCAGCCAAATGCAAGAAACGCTAGAAAATGAGCGTGTATTGTCGACAAACAAAGATCGTCTAGCTGCTCGTAAAGAAGAGTTAGAATCTGAAATTGAGCGCCTAGCTGCCCCTGGTGGTAGTGGTGATGCACGTCTTAAAGGTCTTGCTGATACACTAGGTGGTGTTCTGCTTTCTGAGATTTATGACGATATTACGTTAAGTGATGCGCCATACTTCAGTTCACTTTACGGCCCAGCTCGTCACGCTATTGTTGTTTCTGATTTATCAGGCATTAAAGATAAACTGGTTGATCTTGAAGATTGTCCGGATGATCTTTACATCATTGAAGGTGATATCGATGCGTTTGATGACAGCGTATTTGATGCAGATGAAATGGAGAATGCGGTTTGCGTTCATCTAAATGATCGCCAAATGCGTTACTCTCGTTTCCCTGAGCTACCATTATTTGGTCGTGCAGCTCGTGAACAACGTTTAGATACATTACGTGAAGAGCGTGAAATTGCCGTTGAAGAACACGCAAAAGCGGCATTTGATTCACAAAAACTTCAACGTTTATACCAAAGCTTTAATGGCTTCGTATCAACACACCTTGCAGTAGCGTTTGATGCTGATCCAGAAGTTGAATTGAAAAAAGCACGTGAGCAATTATCGCAAGCGAGCCGTCAATTAAATGAGCTTGTAGCGACTGAGCAGCAACATAAATCTCAAATCTTAGCGTCAAAAGAGGCATTGTCTCAATTAGCTAAAATTGCACCACACATTAATGTGCTTGAAGATGAAACCATCAAAGAGCGTTTTGAAGAGATCAGTGCTCAAGTTGAACAAGTATCAGAAGCCGAAAGTTTCCTACGTCAAAATGGCAAAGTGATTGCAGAGCTAGAAACACTGCAACGTGCGCTAGAAGTGGATCCTGAGCAATTTGATGCACTAAAAGCAGAGCATGAGCAAATCGATGCGCAGCTACAAAGTATTAAAACCCAATTGTTTGCAATTTCTGATTTAGTAGAGCGTCGTCATCACTTTGGTTATGAAGATGCCGTAGCACTGCTTAATAAGAGCAGTGAACTAAACGAACAACTTAAAGCGAAATTAGTACAAGCAGAACAAGCGCGTACTAAAGCGAAAGAGCAACAAAAGCTATCACAAGCTCAAGCAAACCAATACAACCAAGTAATGGCGTCGCTTAAGAGTTCACATCAAGCAAAACAAGAAACCGTTCAAGAGTTTAAACGTGAACTGCAAGAGTTTGGTGTTCATGCTGACCATAGCGCATTAGAGCGTGCTGAGGTTCGTAAGGGTGAATTGAACGAGCGTCTACACAGTTCTCGTGGCCGTAAGAGTGAGCTAGAAAAAGGCATCACATCAAACGAGCTTGAGATCAAAGGTTTAGTTAAGCAATCTCGTAAAGTTGAAAAACTGTACAAAGAGCTACGCACGTTTGTGGTTAACGCAAAAGCGGGCTGGTGTTCAGTTCTACGCTTAGCTCGTGAGAATGATGTAGAACGTCGTCTACATAAACGTGAATTGGCGTATTTAAGTGCTGAAGAACTGCGTTCAATGTCGGATAAATCATTAGGTGCGCTTCGTCTAGCTGTCGCTGATAACGAAGACCTGCGTGATTCGCTGCGTGCTTCTGAAGATACAAGCAAACCAGAGCGTAAAGTTCTATTCTACATTGCAGTATACCAACATCTTCGTGAGCGTATTCGTCAAGATATCATTCATACTGATGATCCAGTAGAAGCGATTGAAGAGATGGAAACAGAGCTTGGTCGTCTGACTGAAGAGCTGACGTCTCGTGAAAACCGTTTAGCGTTGAGCTCTGAAAGTGTTGCGAACATTATTCGTAAGACCATTCAGCGTGAGCAAAACCGTATTCGTATGTTGAACCAAGGTTTATCACAAATTGGTTTTGGTCAAGTAACGGGTGTTCGTCTAAATGTAGGTATTCGTGAAACTCACGCAACGCTACTAGCGGGTCTGTCTGAGCATCAAGCACAGCATCAAGACTTGTTTGGTAATCCTCGTTTTACGTTCTCAGAAGCAATTGCGAAACTGTTCCAACGAATTAACCCACATATCGATGTTGGCCAACGTTCACCACAAACACTAGGTGAAGAGTTACTGGATTACCGTAACTACCTTGAGCTAAACATTGAAGTAAACCGTGGTGCTGATGGTTGGTTACAAGCAGAATCAGGTGCACTATCAACTGGTGAAGCGATTGGTACAGGCCAAGCGATCTTATTAATGGTTATCCAAAGTTGGGAAGAAGAGTCTCGTCGTCTTCGTAGTAAAGACATTATGCCTTGTCGTCTATTATTCTTGGATGAAGCGGCACGTCTGGATGGGAAATCTATTGCGACGTTATTTGAATTGTGTGACCGTCTGGACATGCAACTTCTTATCGCAGCACCAGAAAACATCAGCCCAGAGAAGGGAACAACCTATAAATTGGTTCGTAAGATCTTTAAAGATCGCGAGCACGTTCATGTGGTCGGTCTTAAAGGCTTCGGGCAAGAATCGGCAGCAAGTCGTACTCAACAAACGCTAGAAGAAGCAGAGATTGCGGAATAGTGAGTTAAGTTTGTAAATAAATGGCAGTCAGAAATGGCTGCCA
>NZ_JARACR010000047.1:0-16953 GCF_028765505.1 Aliivibrio sp. A6
TAGTTATATCAGCAAACTGGTGTCAGTATTGTTTAAAAACGTTGCCACAATTGATGGTATGCGCCTTTCAGCGATAGCAGTGTACTGTGTGTGCCTTGCTCTACAATTTCACCGTGGTCCATTAAACAGATATTATCCATTTGCTCAAGGTTCACTAAACGGTGGGTAATAAAGACAACCGTCTTATCTTTAATGTGCTCATTTAAAACTGACATGATTTGTTGTTCTGTTTTCTGATCTAACCCCTCGGTTGGCTCATCCAATAAAACAATAGGAGCATTGTGCAGTAATGCGCGTGCAATACCTACTCGACGGCGCTCACCACCAGAAAGTTGACGGCCACCGTCGCCAAGCCACGTATTTAAGCCTTCGTCAGGAGTAAGATCGTCTAGGCCAACTTTACTTAGTGTCTTAATTAACTCTTCATCGCTTGCGGTATCGTTGGCAAGTAAAAGATTATCTCTTAATGAACCATTAAGAATATCAACACGTTGGCTAACAACCGACATTGCACTACGTAAGCTTGATTCTTTCCACTTAGGTAGCTGAACACCATCAATATAAATTGACCCTGATTTTGGGTCCCATTGACGAGTCAATAATTGCAGAAGGGTTGATTTGCCTGATCCCGTTTGGCCGACAATGGCCATTTTTTGACCGGCCAGTAAATCTAATGAAATGTGTTTAATCGCATCGGTATCAGCATCTAGGTATTGGTAACTTACATCTGAAATCGTTACATTACCTTTTATCTCTTGAGTCACGCCATTGTCATCAAAAACAGTATCAGGTTCTGCTGTGATAATTTCGTTTAATCGACGAGCAGAGCTTAACGTTTGTCCTAGATATTGAAAAGCACCAGCAATTGGCATCAATAATTCAAAGCTTGCCATCGTTGCAAAGGCAACCATTGCGACCATTGGGTCTGGTGTCATACCGGCAATACCATCGGCAGAGATCCACAACATTAGCAGTAGAGTCCAGCCATTAGCTAAAAGCAATAATCCATTTGCTAAGCCAGTCAACGTTGCCATATGACGTTGATTTGATAGCAGTGCGACTTGAGCATCTAAAATACGTTGTTGGTATTGCTCTTCAGCACCAAAGATACGCAGTTCAGCGTTACCCTGAAGCCAATCTAAGGTTTTAATTCTTAAGGTGGCTTTATTGTGTGTCAGATCTGCACCGTTTTGTTTACCTAGTTTATAAAACAGGGTTGGCCAGATAAGGAGCAGCGCAAATAAGATAGCACCAAGGGTAAGACCAATAGTGACATCAAACCACGCAAGAAAAGCGGTTAAGCCAATAATGCCTAATGTGCCCACAATTATAGGGCTGATAAGTCGTAGGTAGACATGATCCATCGCATCTACATCTGCTACGAGACGGTTTAATAAGTCGGCATCACGCAGCTTTGAAAAGCGACCAGGAATGAGTGGTATTAACTTTTTAAAGAAGAAAATACGCAGTTCAGTTAGGAGCTTAAAGGTCGCATTATGGCTTACTACTCGTTCACCCCAGCGTCCTGCTGTTCGACCAATAGAGAAACCACGTACAGCGCCTGCAGGTAACATGTAATTAAAAGTTTCACGAGCGATGGTTAATCCAGCAATCGCTGAGGCTGAAATAAACCAACCAGAAAGCGTTAATAAGCCTATTGATGCAAACAAAGTAGCAAAGCTAAGTAGCATACCTAAAGTTAGGCCGAACCAGTGTTTTTTATATAATTTAATATAAGGCAGTAAATCACGCATCAAGATCACCTTGCTTTGGTTGTTTTGCGGCAAGCATGGTTGCAAATAAGCCGGAGTCTTTAATTTCATCAAATGAGCCAGATTGAACCACTTGGCCTTTATCCATAACTAGCACCGTATCCATTGCGTGCAATTGGTCTAGGCGATGACTGATCATCAGTGTTGTTAATCCTTGAGTTGCTTCGTCTAAGCTTTTCATAACTAGACGTTCACTTTTTGCATCAAGGCTGGCTGTTGGTTCATCTAAAATCCATAAACGACCTTGTTGTAACAGTGCACGAGCTAACGCTAAACGTTGAGCTTGCCCAACAGATAAACCACCTGAGCGATCTGAAATAGCGTGCTGGTAACCAAGTTCATCAATAAACTCATTGGCAAAGGCTTGTTTGCTTGCTAAATCAAGTTGTTCTTGAGTTATTCCTTGTTTACCTAAGGTCATATTCTCTTCAATAGTGCCATGAACTAGGGTTGGGTTTTGACCAACCCAGTTAATATCTTGATACCATTGTTTTTGATTTAGTTCAGACAGTTCAGTGCCATTAATTTTGATGCTACCTTGATAAGGCAAGAAACCCAATATGGCATTAATTAAACTGGTTTTACCTGCGCCGCTTGGGCCAACTAAAGCCGTCTGAGAAGCTTCAAGCAAATGGAAGCTAATAGGGCCTAATAATCTTTTACCATCATGTGTTGTAACGATGAGATCGGTAACTTGAATATCAAGCGTTGTTGAATCAGACACTTTCTTATCACCATTTGTTTGCGTGTTAGTGTCTGTATTTAAGAATTCAACCAGAGATTCTGCGGCACCAATGGCCTGTGCTTTGGCATGATAAAATGTCCCTAAATCTCGTAATGGTTGGTAAAACTCGGGGGCAAGAATAAGGATAAATAAACCAGTAAATAAGGTTACTGTGGTTCCATAATGTCCAAAATCTAACTCACCAATAAAGGTAAAACCAAAGTAGACAGCAACGATAGCAATAGAAATAGAGGTGAAGAACTCCAATACCGCTGACGATAAGAAAGCCAGCCTTAATACTTCCATCGTTCGTTTACGGAAGATCTCAGATGCACCGTGTAAATGCTCGGTTTCTTGTTTTGTTTTATTGAATAAACGAATGGTCGTCATCGATTGTAGACGATCATAAAAGTGGCCTGATAGGCGTTGCAGTGCTTTAAAGTTACGACGGTTAGCATCTGCCGCTCCCATACCAACGAGCGCCATAAATAAGGGAACTAATGGTGCTGTTAATAAGAACACTAAGCCAGCAGCCCAGTTTTGTGGGAAAACAACAATTAAAATAACGAAAGGAATTAAAACAGAAAGAGACATCTGAGGAAGATAGCGAGAGAAAAAGTCCTGCATATCTTCGACTTGTTCAAGCAATAGTGTTGCCCAAGTGCCAGCCGGTTTCCCTTTAATGTAGGCAGGACCTAATTCTTGCAGTTTATCTAATATTAATTGACGAATATGAACGCGAATGTGCTCGCCACAACGATAACCTGCGACTTCACGGCCCCAACTGCAGGCTGCACGAATAGCAACAATGGCAAGAATGGCAATAAAGTGGGAGATAAGTTCATATTTATCAACTTGTTCAATGATAAGTTGATGCAAGATGTCAGCAAGTAATGCCGCTTGTGCTATGAGAAAAAGACTAGAAAGAAAGCCAAGCCCAATAGAGAGGGTTAGCCATTTTTTTGCAAGTTTACTCTGACCTTTGAGCCATTGTCCTAACTCGCGTTGTTGATTTTTATCCATAATATGAAGGCTTACGTTTTGTATTATTTTATCTACGTTACGATTTCTTTTTTAATAATTTGAATATAAGAAACCATATGTACATCAGTAAAATAAGATGAGCAAAAGAAACCCGAAGTATTTGCTTCGGGTTTAACGTTAACTTAGATAGTTTAACTTTCTTTTGCTTCTAACGCATCTAAAAAGCGTTCTGCATCTAATGCTGCCATACAACCAGTACCGGCAGAGGTAATTGCTTGACGGTAATTGTGGTCCATGACATCGCCTGCAGCAAAAATACCTTCAATGCTGGTTTGAGTAGCATTGCCTTCAAGGCCTGATTTTACTTTGATATAGCCATTTTCCATATCAAGTTGGCCATTGAAAATAGCGGTATTTGGTTGGTGACCGATAGCAATGAATGCGCCCATGACTTCTAAGTCTTCAGTTACGTCTGATTTTGTGTCTTTTAATCTTACGCCTGTTACACCCATATCGTCACCGAGTACTTCTTCTAATGTACGGTCGGTATGAAGAATGATATTTCCGTTTTCTACTTTTTCCATTAGACGATCAATTAAGATTTTCTCTGAACGGAATGAATCACGACGGTGAATTAGGTGAACTTCAGCCGCAATATTTGATAAGTACAGAGCCTCTTCAACTGCGGTATTACCGCCACCAACAACCGCTACTTTTTGGTTACGGTAGAAGAAACCATCACAGGTAGCACAAGCTGAAACGCCACGGCCTTTAAATGCTTCTTCTGAGTCTAAGCCTAGATACTTAGCAGATGCACCTGTAGAGATAATTAATGCATCACACGTATATTCACCAGAATCACCCTTCAAACGAAAAGGGCGCTGGCTAAAATCGGTTTCATTAATATGATCAAAAATAATTTCAGTATTAAAACGCTCTGCGTGAGCTTTCATCTCTTCCATTAAGCCAGGCCCTGTCATATCTGCAGCGCCGCCTGGCCAGTTTTCAACTTCTGTGGTGGTCGTTAACTGTCCGCCTTGTTGCATGCCTGTGATCATCACAGGATTAAGGTTCGCTCGAGCGGCATAAACTGCTGCTGTGTAGCCTGCAGGGCCAGAGCCAAGGATCAATAATTTAGAATGCTTTACGTTGCTCATAAGATCTCCGAGCTAAAATCAATGAAAACAGAAAATAAGGGTAGGGAGCACAGAGGTGTTCATCATCCTTTAGTATCAGATGATTGTATGGAATTTATTGGCGTAAAGAAAGGGCGCCATAGTAGGTGCCCTCAAATGATTTTGTTATAGGATATGTCTTTTAAGCGGTAAGTACTGTTTCTGGAGAGACATATTCTAAATCAAAGCTCTCTGCGACTTCTTTACATGTAACTTTACCGTGGATAACGTTTAAGCCATCTAAGAAGCCTTTGTCTTCAAGAAGTGCAGCTTTGTAGCCTTTATCTGCTAGCTTAATAATGTATGGAAGGGTTGCATTATTAAGCGCAAAAGTAGAGGTATGCGCAACGGCCCCTGGCATATTGGCGACACAATAATGAACCACTTCATCAACAATGTAGGTAGGGTCAGCGTGTGTTGTTGCATGAGAGGTCTCGAAACAACCGCCTTGGTCGATAGCAACATCAACAACAGCTGCCCCAGGTTTCATACGTTTAATATGATCTGCGGTAACCAGTTTAGGTGCTGCAGCCCCAGGAATAAGCACCGCCCCAATAACTAGATCAGCTTCTAATACATGTTTTTCAATTGCATCAACGGTCGAATAAACCACTTTGGCACGGCCTTGGAACTCTTCATCTAAAGCACGAAGTGTATCAATGTTACGATCTAAAATCGTCACGTCAGCACGCATTCCAACCGCCATTCGTGCAGCATTAGCACCAACAACACCACCGCCAACGACGACGACTTTTGCCGGTTCAACTCCAGGGACACCGCCTAAAAGTAAACCACGGCCCCCATTCGATTTTTCAAGAGTTTGGGCACCTGCTTGAATAGACATTCGTCCAGCAACTTCAGACATTGGTGCTAATAGTGGCAGACGACCCATATAATCTGTTACAGTCTCATATGCGATGCAGACAGCTTTACTCTTAATTAGGTCTTCAGTTTGTGGAAAATCTGGTGCAAGATGTAAATACGTGAATAAAATTTGCCCTTCACGTAGCATTGCTCGTTCAATTGCTTGTGGCTCTTTAACTTTAACAATCATGTCAGCTTGAGCAAAAGCGTCTTCAGCTGTAGGAAGGATAGATGCGCCTACCGCGATGTAGTCATCGTCGGTAAAACCAATGCCAGAGCCTGCTTTTGTTTCGACAAAAACGGTATGGCCATGAGATATTAATTCGCGAACACTCGCTGGGATCATGCCAACGCGGTATTCATGATTTTTTATTTCTTTAGGTACGCCAATGATCATCCTGATTTCCTTTTATGTAATAGTTATTTTGACTGCTTGTAGGGTTTTTGTTTCGAATTTTTAACTAGTATAATTTGTAATTAGCAAAATTTGATGCTAAATATTAAAAAGTTGTAGTATATTTTTTTGCAAGGAAGTAATAAGGTGGAATAAAAAATGGTAGATAATAAGAAACCTTCCAAGGATCTGGATCGTATCGATCGCAATATTTTAAATGAACTCCAGAAAGATGGACGAATTTCAAATGTTGAATTATCTAAAAGAGTAGGCCTGTCGCCAACTCCGTGTTTAGAGCGTGTTCGTCGTTTAGAGCGTCAAGGGTACATCAATGGCTATACTGCCTTGTTGAATCCACAATATCTTGATGCATCATTATTGGTATTTGTTGAAATCACGCTTAATCGTGGTGCCCCTGATGTGTTCGAGCAATTTAACACAGCGGTTCAACTGCTAGATGATATTCAAGAGTGTCACTTAGTTTCAGGTGATTTTGATTACCTTTTAAAGACTCGTGTATCAGATATGAGTGCTTATCGTCGTTTACTTGGTGATACACTATTGCGTCTTCCTGGTGTTAATGACACTCGTACTTATGTGGTAATGGAAGAAGTAAAACAAACCAATCATTTAGTGATTAAAACTCGCTAATTGAATCAAGGTAGTAAATTAGAGATTTTTCTTTCTTTAATTTACAAAATCTTGAAGAGCTTAAAGGCGATTAGGTATATTCTATCTAATACGCTTTTAAGTAATGACGAGCGGCGTTCTGCCGCTCGACTTGTTTTTAATTTCTATAGATTTAGTGATCCTTGCTTCTTTTCTCTTAAATGCATTCACCCATAGTGAGAGGGATGACTAAATCTAAGCACAGTAACATTGGATAGTATTTTGTTTACAAAGATTAAAGAAAAGATTTCAGAAAGAAAAATGCAGCTGAGTACACTAAAAGTTGAAGCGGTTGCTGAGCCTGATAAAGAGCGATTGAATGGTAATCAGCGTTTGCAAGAAGCGTGTTTTATCGTTGGCTTACTAGCAACGATTTTTATTACTATTTCTTTATTTAGCTTTAATCCTGCAGACCCATCATGGACTCAAACATCATGGACTGGAACCGTAGAAAACGTAGGCGGGTCATTTGGCGCGTGGATAGCAGATACGCTTTTCTTTGCCTTTGGGTCTTTGGCTTATTTACTACCAGTAATCTTACTAGGTTGCACTTGGATAGCTTTTCGTAAAAAAGAGCGAGAGGAAAATGAAGAGTTAGATCTTATGATGATCGGAACTCGTATTCTAGGCTTACTTATTCTCTTTTTAACTAGCTGTGCATTAGCAGATACAAGCTTCGATGATTTATGGTATTTCTCATCAGGCGGTGTGGTTGGCGATGTCTTGACAAGCATAACAACGCCTATTTTGAATTTACTTGGCTCAACACTTATCTTTATGTTCTTGTGGGGAGCTGGCTTGACGCTATTCACAGGGGTTTCTTGGCTAACTATTGTTGATAACCTTGGTGGTTTCGCACTAGAAGGGATCAGAAGTATTGTTAATAAAGTGAGAAAAACCGAAGACGAAACGTACCAAGTCGAACATGAGCATCGTCATGAAGAGAAAGAGGATGAAGCTGAATTTTCGAAAGCGGTAGACTCATTTGAGACACCCAAAATTTCTTCTCGTGAGTTATCTATGTTTGCCAATGCTCCGCAGGAAATGCAAACAAGTAATGTTGGCCACTTTGAAAGAGAGACTGCTTATTCTGATGATCCTCTATTCTCGACAGTAAATGAATCTGTTTCTGAACCTATAGTTGAGTTGACGGAAACGACACCAGTTGTAGAAATGGAAAGTACGGATACTGACAGTATTTATAGTTCTGTAGACGCACCTGTTTATTCTATGGCAGCACAAGAGCAGATCGTCCCTGAGAGCTTAGAAGATGGTATTAATTTATCTATGCGCAGTAACGCGACTATTGCAGAGCTGGATAATGAAGCATTAGTCCAAGATCCGTTATTAAGTCAAGTAAACGCTGAGCAGTCATTCCCTACAGCTACTGTTGCCACAGTGAGTTCAGCGGCAATGGTTGCTGATTCTGAAGCGAGTATACTTGAGTCATTGAGTTCCCAATATAATGAACAATACGGAAATGAGTTTGAGAACCCAGTATTTGATAATGATCTTGAGGAAATATCAGACAGAGCGGTATCCGTTGATCCTTCTATTGAGCTTGAAGATAACCTAGATGAGAAAGAGGGAATTGATACTACTAATGAATCGAGTTTCTCTGCACTTGAGCAAGAAGTTGAAATTGAAGACTTAAAACAAGAAGAATCATTCAATGCATTGGAAGAAGAGACGCTACCTGCATTTAGCGCCGTTGAAGAGGTGCAACCTGAAACGCTTAATGAATTACACATTAATGCGTTCGATTCTTCTACAGAAGAGATTGAAACTGTTGAAATAGAAGAAAGTGAGCTTCCTCATTTGTCTGCGAGAAGTGTTACGATTGAAGAGGCGGTAGTTGAAGACGCTAGAGACGAAGAGCTAACAGTTGAAGAAGAGCCTACGCATTCAGATGCGGATATTGCTGCGTTCCAAGCATTAGTTGCTAAAGAAAAGGCAACGCAAGCGGCACTACAGAATCCGTTCTTAGTTAACTCTGAGCCTAATTTACCGAAACCAACATCTCCGATGCCAACCTTGGATTTGTTATTTGCTCCAGATACCCGTGCAGAAATGGAATCTCGAGAATCACTAGAGCATACCGCTCGTTTGGTTGAAGCAAAACTGGCTGATTACAAAATTAAAGCACGAGTGGTGGATATCTTCCCTGGTCCTGTGATCACACGATTTGAGCTAGATTTAGCGCCTGGTGTAAAAGTAAGCCGTATTTCTGGTTTAGCAACCGATTTAGCGCGTTCTTTATCGGCAATGGCAGTGCGTGTTGTTGAAGTGATCCCAGGTAAGCCTTATGTTGGCCTAGAGTTGCCTAACTTTAATCGTCAAACGGTATTTTTCTCTGATGTGGTTGGCAGTGATACATTTAAAAATGCAAAATCACCAACAACCGTTGTTATGGGGCTTGATATTGCCGGTGAAGCGGTTATTGCTGATTTAGCTAAAATGCCTCACGTACTGGTTGCGGGTACAACGGGCTCTGGTAAATCGGTTGGTGTAAACGTCATGATTTTGAGTGTGCTTTATAAAGCGACCCCAGAAGATGTACGTTTTATCATGATCGATCCAAAAATGTTGGAACTTTCTATTTATGAAGGAATCCCACATCTATTGACTGAAGTTGTGACTGACATGAAAGATGCAGGTAATGCATTGCGTTGGTGTGTTGGTGAAATGGAACGTCGTTATAAATTAATGTCAGCGTTAGGGGTTCGTAACCTACAAGGCTTTAATGATAAATTGAAAATGGCAGCAGCAGCAGGGCACCCAATTCATGATCCATTATGGAAACCGGGTGACAGCATGGATGAAATGCCACCATTGCTAGAAAAACTGCCATCTATCATTGTGATTGTTGATGAGTTTGCTGACTTGATGATGGTTGTTGGTAAGAAAGTAGAAGAATTGATTGCTCGTTTGGCTCAAAAAGCCCGTGCAGCAGGTATTCACTTAATCTTGGCAACCCAACGCCCATCGGTTGATGTTATTACTGGTTTGATTAAAGCAAACATCCCAACACGTGTTGCGTTTACGGTATCAACTAAAACCGATTCTCGAACCATTCTTGACCAAGGTGGTGCTGAATCTCTACTTGGTATGGGTGATATGCTTTACTTAGCACCGGGTTCTAACCATACCGTTCGTGTTCACGGTGCCTTTGCATCGGATGATGACGTACATGCAGTGGTTAATGATTGGAAAGCGCGTGGTCGTCCAAATTACATTGATGCGATTACTAAGAGCGAACAAGGTGCTGAAGCGTTACTTCCTGGTGAGAAACCAGAAGGCGAAGAAGAGCTAGACCAACTGTTTGATCAAGTGGTTGAGTTTGTAACCACTTCACGTCGTGGCTCTGTTTCTGGGGTGCAACGTCAATTCAGAATTGGTTATAACCGTGCCGCTCGTATCGTTGAACAATTAGAAGCGCATGGCATTGTTAGTACTCCGGGCCATAATGGTAACCGTGAAGTGATAGCGCCACCTCCAGTAGGCAGTGGCGATTAATCGAATTAGTATTATTTTTATTAGATAAGTGAAAATTATTGATGAAAAAGTTTTTAGTTTCTCTGTGTTTATTAAGTTCTAGTGTATTTAGTGCAGCAGTTTTGGCGTCTCCTCAAAGTGAATTGACTGAGCGTTTAAATCAAAATGCTGGCTTTGAAGCGGTATTTACTCAAAAAGTAGTGAGCCCAGAAGGGGATGTTTTAATGCAAGGCGAAGGGGATGTGAAGATCTTACGTCCTAATTTATTTCGCTGGCATACTCAAACGCCTGATGAGAATTTATTAGTCACTGATGGCGAAACATTGTGGTATTACAATCCATTTGTTGAGCAAGTAACCTTAATGGGACTTGAAAAAGCCACAACACAGACCCCATTTGTGTTATTAACACGTAATAAATCTTCTGATTGGGGTAATTATTCTGTGACACAAAATGGTGATGCGTTTACGGTGTCTCCAAAATCTGATTCAGCAGTAAAAAGCGACTTTATTGTCAATATACAGCCATCAGGTAATGTCACTGGATTCTCTGTTGTAGAGCAAGATGGACAACGTAGTGACTTTAGCTTTACGAAATTTGAAGCGAAAAAACCAGCACAAAGTAATTTCACTTTTACAGTGCCAGAAGGTGTTGATATTGACGATCAACGCTAATGAAAGATAATTCAGTTTATATTTTTCAGCAGGGGACGATTTTCGTCCCCTTGCTGCTAGAATGCGCCCTCAAAATATTGAGCAATACATTGGTCAGCAGCATCTATTAGGTGTTGGTAAGCCATTGCGTCGCGCGTTAGAAGCCGGACAGATCCACTCAATGATTTTATGGGGGCCTCCTGGTACCGGTAAAATGTATAGCTAAGTATAATAAGAAGAAATTTTCATAATAATTCCTTTTGTTTATTTTACCCTAGTTTGTTCTTAAAAAACTTTGAGGTTTGGGCTGAGTGATTAGATTAAATCTGCTATATTCAGTCTATTTATATAAGCCATGCAGCCTTTCTAAAGAGATAGCTTAGATACGATATAGTCATTTCACAGACTCACTTTCGTCTATCGCAGTAGCCAATTTTGTTGACCCCCTACAGACTAACCATCAAGATTTACTTAAAATCACTTCTCATCATTTTGGGATTTATGATCCCCATCTACCAACAATTAATGCAACAACTACCATTTATGTGTCGTAATTCGCTGTTTTTTCAGTCGCTTTCTTATGTTCTCAAGACCTTAAATCTATAACATACTTAATTTATTGATTGTATGAATTAAAGAATAGGTGACTATGGAAACAAAATTTAAATTAATTTGCGATGGTAATGCATTTGAATCGATCAAAGATAGCTGGGTAAAGCTTCTTTCCATTACCTTAAAAGATGACGCTATATTAGGTTTCGATGAAGAATTCTTTTCAAATCCAGATTTAGTTAATCAATACACAGAAAAAATTAAGGCTGAAATTAATGTAGGGGCTTTGATCTTGCTAGTTGCAATATATCAGGATGAATTAATTGTTTGTTGTAATTTGAAGCTAAATCATCAGCAAACTACTCAACATATTTGTGACTTACAAAAAGGTCTTATCCACCCTAAATATAGAAGAAAAGGCTTACTGGAAAAATCATTAGCTCACATTGCTAGTTTTTGTATGGAACGAAAAATCGAACTTTTAACTCTTGATGTCAGAGCAAATAGCATAGGGCATAAAATTTGGGTTAAAAGTGGCTTTCAGACTTATGGTGAACTAGACGATTATTGTAGATTTAATGGAATGTCATATTCAGGCTGTTTTATGAAACAGAAAACTCAACATCTCTTAGATAAGTTTTACTCACACATTCAATAAGGAAATATTATGTTAAATAAAGAGACTTTCAAAAGAGAAATGCATAACATTCTCGATAAACATCGAACATTAGGACATCCAATATTTAAACATTTAATGAATGAAGATAATCCTAATCGAGAACTACTTAAAACTACGACTTTGCAAGGTTATCAACTAACTAAAAACTTTTTAGAATATATTGAAACATTATTTTTTTATTGTCCTTTGCCTAGGCATAAAAAACGATTATTGAATAACATGTATGAAGAAGAAACAGGTTTTTTATCTAAAACTAAAAATCATGTGGCTTTAATGCAAGACTTTATTAAAGCTATTGGTATATCAGATGAAGAGCGTGATTCAGCAATTGCATTAGCTTCCACTCAAGAGTTAATAGATTACAGAATGAGAGCCTGTAGGTCGAGCGGGTTATATCATATCGGAGCTGCTGCTGTCTTAGTAGCAAGTGAAGGACAGAATCTAGAAACTATCGGTGAAGATGCTAGGCACAATATATTAGGTAAAGTTTATAAATTAACAGATGAGGATTTATTATTTTTTTCGGTACATCAAAAAGAAGATGTTGGACATGTAGAACAGGGTAAGTCTTTACTTGCTGATCTATGTGATACAGAGGAGATGCAAAAAGAGGTTTTAGAGGCAATAGAGCACACTTGCCGCCTTTTTTATAATATGTATCAAGGAGTCTATGAACATTTAGAGCTAGAAAAAGTCGAGCAAATGGAAGCTGTGTAATCATGAAAGTAGAACGAAGTCTGGCTCTGGCATCAATATCTATTGGAATATTAATTACGTTCTTTGCTTCATCTATTAAAGGAAGTTATCAAGTTTACTTTTTAGATTTAGCTCATTTATTCGGCGTAACTCAAGGAGAGTTTGCTTTTTCAGGAGCAATTTTTGGCCTAACTATAGGTGTTATATCTCCTGTCGTTGGATATATATGTGACAGGTTTGGACCTGTGAAAGCAATATTATCTGGGACTATATCAACTGTTGTTGTATTTACATCATTTAGTTTTCTCAACTCATATTCCATGTTTATATTGTTATATGGGGTTTTAGGAGCTTACGCCCTAGCAGCTATGACTTTTGTTCCGCTTGGTATGCTTGTCGATCACATTTTTTCTAATAAAGAAAAGGGGATGGCTTATGCGACTATAACAAATGGGACAGCAATTGGTTTCATGATTTTATCTCCATTTTGGGTATGGCTAAATACATTTGCAAGCTGGCAGGAAGTTAGTTTAGGAATCGCAATATTATTTGCATTCTTAATTACACCTGCAATTTACTGGTTGTCTTTAAAATTGCCTAAACATGAAAAAACGTCCTCTTCAGTAAAGGTAAAGTCAGCAGATCAACTGTTAAAACTTCCTTTTATATTAATGGCAGCTTCGTTTGCTGGATGCGGAGCATCAATGGCGTTTATTGATGTTCAGTTAGTACCATTGATGACAGAGCGATTGTTTGAAAATGATACTAAATCAATAATTATTGCATCTACATTAAGTATTATTGGTGCTTTTGAGCTTATTGGGGCGTTTATTGTTGGTTGGATGTTAAGGTTTTATGCTTCAGCGTTGTTGCTCGCATTTCTATATGCCCTTAGAACCATCTCAATGGCCGTTATATTCTATGCTGAAACAATAAATATGTTCATTATTTTTGCCGTTGTTTTTGGTCTGACTTATATGGGAACTGTCATCATTACGTCAATGATGTGCTTACAACAATATGGCGCTGAAATTAAAGGAAAAATGTTTGGATCTTTATTTACTGTGCATCAAATCGCAGTGTTTTTAACAATATGGGGAGGAGGTAAAGCTGTTGAAGTCTATAAAAGCTACGACATTGTTATTATAGCGATAACGCTTCTTTGTATCACATCTATGTTGTTATCATTAATAATACACTTCTCTTTTAAAAGTGACGAGATCAAATTAGTCAATCCCCCACCCGAAGCTTAAAATGGAAAATTTATATGGAAATTATTACTAGCGCTATACATCAACGTATCGATTGTTTAGATGATAGTCATTCAGAAGCTATAGCGTTAACATCTGCTTATGATTTTAATAGTGCTTCAGAGGCAGCTAACCGGTTTTCAGGGGTTACTCAGGGGAATATTTACAGTCGATTTACTAATCCTTCAGTTGATTTATTTGAAAGGAAATTAGCTACTTTTGAAGGAGCTGAAGCATCAGTTGCATTTTCTTCTGGTATGTCAGCTTATTTGGCTATAGCGATAACTTTTTTAAAACAAGGAGATCATGTTCTATTAGCTAGCGGTATTTTTGGTACAACAACACACTTGTTTAGACAATATTTTGGACGTTTTGGTATTACAGCATCAGTTGTAGATGTTGATGATATTAATGGTTGGAAGAAAGAGCTTCAACATAATACAAAGCTAATCGTTGTTGAAACCCCAACTAATCCAATATTAGCTGTAGCCGATATTAAGCAGCTTAGCCTTATAGCTAAAGAACAGAAAGCAATATTTGTTGTTGATAATACATTGTTGAGCCCAGTATTCCAGCAGCCGTTAGCATTTGGTGCTGATTTAGTACTTCATTCAGTAGGAAAATTTATTGATGGGCAGGGTCGAGTGGTTGGTGGAGCTATTTCTGGCAGTTATAAGTTGATTCAACCCTTAAAAGATTATTTGAGAAGTTCAGGCACCTGTCTTAGTGCATTTAATGCATGGTTATTAAGTAAAAGTATGGATACATTATACGCTAGAATGCAACAACACCAAAGTAATGCTATTAAGGTTTATAATTGGCTCAAAGTTCAAGATATGATCGTATCAGTTAATTCAACAATTGACCCCGAACACTCCCAAGCAATTTTAATTTCAGAGCAACAGAAAGGGCATTCGCCAATTCTTACCTTTTCAATTAAAGGAGGACGAATTGAAGCTTGGAAAATCATTGATTCATTTGAACTTATAAGTCGATGTACGAATATCGGTGATGCAAAGACAATGGTTACTCACCCTGCAACTACTACGCATGGAAAATATACAATTAAAGAACGTGAGAGGTATGGAATTACTGAAAACTTAATCCGTCTTTCTATTGGATTGGAAAATCCTAAAGATATTATTGATGATTTAAATAAAGCTTTTGATGCTATCAAAACTCCTATTTGTTCGGATAAATCAGAGGAGTATGATCATGTGCTATCGTTATAAATTTATGAGTATATTTTTTTTAACTCTAGTAGCTCCAATTAGTTTTGCTGAAAATATAGTCGTTCCTAAGGTCAAGTATAATTATGTTTCTTTTTCATCTATTTCAGATAAAAACGAACTTAAAACTCATACCGTAGCGGCTAAATTATCTGTACCTATAAATGTTAAACGAGCGCCTGTTATTATAATTGCACACGGTTCCGGGGGAATTGATGAAAGAGGTTATAAGTATTCTAAATCATTTAATGATGCAAATATTGCAACACTGGAAATTGATATGTGGGCAGCGAGAGGGCTTGACGGAGGACTTTCTAGGCCAAAACATGTAAAAGAAACACTTCCTGATATTTATGGCGCTGTAAAGTATTTAACCAGTAGAAGCGATATTGACACAGATAGAATCGGCTTTATTGGTTTCTCTTGGGGAGGAGTATTAGCAATGTTAATAGCTAACGACACTAATGTTTTAAGCCATAATTTGACAGCATTGATTGCCAATTATCCTGTTTGTTGGGCTTATAATAAGATACCTGGTTATGATTTTAAAGAGGTAAAGCCAAATAAATCTTTATTGGTAATTTCGGGAGGTCACGATGAATATGATGATCCACAAGATTGCGCTAACTTGATTGATTTTTTACCACAAGACAGCAAATTACGAACAAAGCACATACATTTTGATGATGCTACGCATGCTTTTGAATTACCGAGGCCAAGTAGCTCCTTTTTTGACCCATATGCATTTAAAGGAAAAGGAGGCTTGGTGTCAATTAGTTGTAACAAAAAAGCAACAGATGTTTCAGTAACTAAAGCTGTTAGCTTTATGAAGGATAAGATTGTAAATAGAAGCGTGATTAGCCAAAGACATTAGATGAGATAGTACTAAGTGCAAACTATAAGTTCTAATTTAGAAATTATGCCCTTAGGAAAATGTTTTAAATGTTAGGAGTGTAGCTACTTAAACAAGCCATATAAGTATTAGAGTAATTAAAGGTTATTATAAAAGGAGATAATAATGAATAAGAGCAAATTCAGTTTAACAGCTCAACAAATGGATGATTTTCATACTAAAGGATATACTGAGCCTTTTAATATAATCAATAAAGACGAAATTAGAGATTTTAAAAAAACGTTTAATAA
The DNA here is from genome assembly GCF_028765505.1 of Aliivibrio sp. A6. NCBI lineage: Bacteria > Pseudomonadati > Pseudomonadota > Gammaproteobacteria > Vibrionales > Vibrionaceae > Aliivibrio > Aliivibrio sp. A6. The sequence continues at coordinate 16,280 of NZ_JARACR010000047.1, forward strand.
AATTTTAGAAGATCAGAAACTACTTTCTCCAATTTATGGAAGATGTACTCATAGAGATTGGCATTTATATTATAGAAATTTAATGTTGATGGTCTATCGGCCTCAAGTGGTTGAGAGGCTTAAATCCCTTTTAGGTAGTGATTTAATGGTTTGGAGGACGTCTATATTTCACAAAGCACCTGGTGATGGCGCTTTAGGTTGGCATCAATCTAGCTTATTTGCTGGTGAGGAGTATGGGATTTTTAAGCCAGCGTTACTTCCTCCTGTTGGTTATGATACCTATGGAAAATTGTTTAATCTGTCATGTTGGATTGCATTAGATGATGTAACTATTGAAAACGGAGCGATGCAGGTTGCTGAAGGGACACATAATAAGCAATATCCAATTAAAAAGGTTCCATTCAAAGATTCAGTTTTTGGGAAAGTAGCTTATGATAGCTTTAAAAGGATTGGTGATATTGCTCGGTTGGAGGAATTAGACTCTAGATATGCGTGTGAAACTATATTTAATCCTAGAGAAGAAAAAATTAAGGTTAACACCATTACAATGAAAGCTGGGCAAGGATATATTTTTACGGATAGGCTTATGCATAACTCATTAGCTAATGTAACTGTTGATAGTAGAAGACTAGCCATAAATTTCAGGATAACAATACCTGAAACACTAGTTTACC
>NZ_JARACR010000048.1:0-16754 GCF_028765505.1 Aliivibrio sp. A6
TAAAAAAAGCCGTTAACCAAAACAAAAAAGCCGTTACCCATTTAAACTACGCGTATCGCGGTTTAGTTAATCAGTTACCACAATTAAAAGAAACCTTTGATAAACCCGTTAATCAATTTAGTAATGAAGTCGGTAAAAAAGAAGGCATCCTAAATACACACTTTGCTTATCTAAATGCTACCGATACCCTTTACAGCAATATCTCTAATCTGGCTCGCCAAATTGATAGCGCACTGGTTTTGTTAACCTCATTTAATGAATTAGCAAATCAAGACTTACAACAGTCATTGCAAATTGCAGAAGATATCTACCAACAAAGCGTATATAAAGCGATTGTATTAGGTATTGTGGTTTCGCTACTTGCTACCTTTATTGGTTATCACCTTGCATCATCAGTTCGCACACCATTAAAAAATATGCTACGTATTTTAGAGTCATTGACTTCTGGTGATATGACTCAACGAATTGAAACCAAAAGAAATACCGAATTCAGTCGTGTTTCTCGTCACATCAATACACTGGCTGATAATCTACAAAAAGTACTACTGCAACTCAGTGGTGCCTCAGACGAATTGACCGAGGTTGCTCAAAACAACAGCTCAACGGCTGAAAGAGCAAAACAACAACTGCTAAGTCAACGCGAACAAACCACTAGCGTCGCCGCGGCGATGACTCAAATGGAACACTCAGTTGTTGAAGTTGCCTCAAGCTCAGAAAGCTCCCTACTTAAAGTACAAGAAGTAGAAGCCGCTTCAGAGCATGGTCAACAAGTGATGCAAAGCAATTTGCAAACCATTGAACAGCTATCAAGCCGCCTTGATGAATCAGTACAAGCCGTAGGTAATTTACAAAAAGTCAGCGGTGAAATTGGTTCTATTCTTGATGTGATCAATAACATTGCAGAGCAAACTAACCTACTTGCACTGAACGCCGCGATTGAAGCAGCGCGCGCAGGTGAGCAAGGACGTGGCTTTGCCGTAGTCGCCGATGAAGTACGTATTCTTGCTCAACGTACTGCAAAATCAACCTCTGAGATTGAAGTAATGATTGCCAATCTTCAATCCAGCTCTAAAACTACCACCACCGTTATTGAAAGCTGTGTAGTCGACATGCAGCAGAGTGTTACTCAAACAAACGAAGCCAATAATGCAATGGTAATGATCCAAAGCTTGATTGATGAGATAAGCCACATGAGTAACCATATTTCTCAAGCGGCTAACGAGCAAAGTGCAACCACAACTGAAATTGCACGCAGTCTTGAAGACATTAGCCACATTGCAGAAGAGAACCAAACCGCAATGAATGATATTGCCAATGTCAGCTCAACATTGAATGAGTTGGCACACCAACAAAGTGATATCGTGCATCAGTTTAAGGTTTAGCTTAGTTAATTAAGCAGGTAACCAAGCGACAAAAACAAAAAAGGTGGATTCGTTATCCACCTTTTTTATGTCTGCTTATTAAGGCTCTAATCTAGCAATAGCTAACGTGAAAACAACAGATACGAGTTTGCAGGAATAAAGAATCGAAGGTTTCCCTGTTGAGGTGCGTAATAGTTGTGCGAGGTTCTTTCTAGCCACACCACATCAGATTTTACCGCCATATTCACTTCAATATTATGGGCAGATTTATTGATTGCCACGATACCACTTACCCCTCTTTCGAAGATCAAATGATCATCACTTGCAGCGACGTGTTTTTGTGGCTCACCATACATATCATGATGAAAAGCAATCAGCGTTGCCATGCGTTCAGAATACCACTCATCTTTCCATCTTGGCTCACCTGCAACATTTTTTATGCCACTGACATCAAGCTCAGAATAAATCAGAGGAATACCACCATCACGGCCAAACAAATACGCATGCGCAAGCCACTCATTTGCTTCACTCATCACAAGCGACTGGAACACTTGGTTATTTGGAATATCATGAGTGGTCGCAAAAGTAATCGCGCGCAGTGGAGACATTGCCATCCCATAAATGTACGGGTCAATTAAGCTTGTAAAAGAGGCGTCTTTTTCTAGTGCTTGATAAAGGGTATTAAACAAAGGAAAGTCATAAGCGCCTAACTTTGTTTCTTTTAGGTATGGATTTAAAAAGGTTTCATACTCTTCTTTGGTTGCACCACCATCGGTAATGATCTCACCAAAAATATGAATATCATGAGTGATCTCATCATCCCACACTTTGCTAAGGTGCTCTAAACTCATGTGCTTGGCAGCATCAATACGAAAGCCTTTCACACCAATCTGTTTTAACGCCTTTAGGTATGAACGTTGTTGCTCAATAACATGAGTATTATCTACTAACGTTGGTAAACCTGGGTCATGAGGCCCACCTGAGATACGACCGTTCTGCACTTCCCACTTATCATTCCAATTTTCGATCCCAAAGGCTTCGACAAAGTCAGATTCAGAAAACAGCGGTTCAGATAAATCACCAAACAGTTTTAACGCTTCATACTTCTCAGGGTTACGAGCGTAATCTTCCCTGTCCCATTGATTTGGGTATTCAAGATCAGCGCGAATGTCTGATTCATTGGCCATGTGATTGAACACCACATCAACATAAACCCACAACCCTAACTCAGCCAATCGCTCTACCATGCGTGTAAAATCAAGCGTATTGCCAAGAGGGTTATCAATAAGACGATAATCTTGCGGTTGGTAGCGCTGCCACCACTGGGTGCCTGATGGCAAGCTTAATGATTTCATGGCAGGAGAAACGAGCACAGAGCGATAACCCAAACGGGCAATCAATTCTGCTTGCTCTGTGATGTGTTCATAGCGCCAATCGAAAGCATGTAGGATTATATTACTCATCGCTGGCACTTCAGCTGAATGGCATTGTGTTTGCTGGTTCATTATTTTTTTATCCATTACATAACATCATTCAATTATAAAAAGTTCCCATTTTCCTTCCCTCCTCCCTTAATTGATAAAATCCAGTAGGAGATCTTAGGCGTAGAAGAGAAAGATAAGCAGTACTCTATAGCGATACCGTAAAGGATACTAATGATAACTTACTCTATAATAACAAGTTATCTTCTATTGGAATAAAGCGATCAGCGGCTTCTATAAGTGAATTAGCCGTTAAATTTTGCACGCCATACACTTCAACTTCTTTATTAAAACGTGACTGAATTCGCTTAACGAGTAAGTCAAAATCCCCATCGCCAGACAAAATAACCACAATATCCGCCTGCTCTGCCAACTCAATCGCATCAAGGGTGATACCTACGTCCCAATCGCCTTTTGCTGACCCATCACGACGCTGAATAAAAGGCTTAAGCTTCACATCAAAACCAATACCACGAAGGATATTATGAAACTGCTTTTGTTTGTCATCACTGCGCGCAATCGCATACGCATTAGCCCCAACCACCTTACGGCCATCGGTCACTTTTGCCCATAATGCGTTGTAATCAAAATGACGTTGGTAAACATCACGCGTGGTGTAATAAATATTTTGTACATCAACAAGAATCGCAACGGTTTTCATATTTCGCCTTCCTAGGAAATTATCCAATGAGTCTATATGAATCCCTTTAATTTAGGTATACTTCGCGCAAATTTTGTATTGGAAAGACGGTAAAATGACTAAAGGCTACTCTTGTATTGGATTGGTAAACCCAAAAACACCTGAAAACGTAGGCTCGGTAATGCGAGCGGCAGGCTGCTATGGCGTAAACTCGGTATTCTACACGGGCAGACGTTACGATATCGCTAAACAGTTTTGTACGGATACAAAAAGCCAGCATCTTAACGTGCCATTGATTGGCGTTGAAGATCTAAAAGACATCATTCCTTTAGATTGTGTGCCTGTGGCCGTTGATTTAATTGAAGGCGCAAAACCGCTGCCAGATTACAAGCACCCACCACGTGCGTTTTACATTTTTGGTCCAGAAGACGGTACATTGAAAAAAGAGATCACCGATTTCTGCCGTGAGACTATTTATGTACCAACCAATGGCTGCATGAACTTAGCCGCTGCTGTGAACGTGATCATGTATGATCGCATGGCAAAAGGCGAAAACTTCTCAAACCATAAATAATCTACGTTAAGCTAGATGAATAAAGGAACTCGACATGTTTGATTTATCACGTATTTCGGGTTTCGAAAATGCATCAATTACCCAAACCGATACCCTACAAACCTTGTGGGGCGGTTATGGGGAGTTGGTGCGTTTGCATTTAACCCATGCACCCACCTCTTCTATTATCATTAAACAAATCACCTTACCCAAGCCTAAGGCGCACCCTAGAGGTTGGAATACGGATTTATCACACCAACGTAAACTCGACTCATACCAAGTGGAACTCAACTGGTACCAAGATTACGCCAATGCAGTTTCTGAACATTGCCCTGTACCGCGCTGTTTATACGTTGAGCAGCGTGATAACGAGCTCATCTTAGTATTGGAAGATTTATCGACCTGCGGATTTCCAATCGTAAAAACTGGACCATTACAAACCAGCGCCTCAATAAATGAAACCAAAGCCTGCTTAACTTGGCTTGCAAACTTTCATGCAGCACACCTTAATGTCGAACCTATTGGATTATGGCAAATTGGCACGTATTGGCATTTAGACACGCGCTCTGATGAGCTTGAAGCCTTAACGGATTTACCATTAAAACGAGCAGCAGTTAAGATTGATGAAACACTTAAAAACAGCCGCTACCAAACCTTGGTTCATGGTGATGCTAAGTTAGCGAACTTCTGTTTTTCTGAAGATGGGGATCAGGTTGCTGCGGTTGATTTCCAATACATAGGAAAAGGCTGCGGTATGAAGGATGTGATCTTATTTATCAGCAGTGCCGTTATGCCAGAAAACTGTGCGGAGCTTGAGAGCGAATTACTCGATCATTACTTTAGCCAGCTTAAAGCCGCCCTATTACGTTTAGGACACACCAAAGCAAGTGACGATATTGAGCAAGAGTGGCGACCACTGTTTTGCATTGCTTGGGCTGATTTTCAACGCTTTGTAAAAGGCTGGAGCCCAGAGCATTGGAAGGTTAATGAGTATACTGAGGGGCTTAAAGAAAGAGCGTTGGGGGTTTTGTAGGAAAAAGGTCGCGAGTGAGCGACCTTTTTGTTAGTGGATTTGGAGGGTAACTTGTTTTTTGGTATTTCCGAGTTGCACGCCTTAGGAATTTCAGAATGTGCGGATAACTCCGAATATTGTACCTAAGCGGTTTATCCATATCTATGTGACCAAGTCGTCTTGACCACTACACTTACACTAATCAATAACTACCTTTTCAAATCCGGGGAATGTTTCCAGTAGATACTTTTCCTCATCATTAGTTACTACTTTAACAACGGTCAAATTCTTTATCGTTCGCGAGCACGCTACATAAAATAGTTTCATGCTAGAGGCCGAAAAAACGTTACTAGGTTTAGTTCGATCTTGACTAAACTGAAACTTATATTGATTCCAGAAATATTCATCAAGTACAACTAAAACATTTTCAATACCTGATCCTTTCGTTTTATGCATTGTGACATAATCGCACTTTTCATTTAGATACTTGCAATATCTGACTATCTCACCGAAAGGGATCGATTCAGAGAATAGCTCCTCATAAAATCTCTCTCTTTTAAGATTGGATATGAATTCATTAAATGCTTCTTCAGTCAATTCTGGGGATTCTTTTGTCATCTTAACTAAGGTGTTAGAACCAGAATTAAAAAGCGCTTTGAGCTCTTGATATCCCATATCACTTTTCAATCCAGCTAAGAAAGAATCTTTACGCTCAACATACGCAAGATAACTATCTGACTCGGCAATTATGTTTTCTTCAAAAGCAACCTCAAGGGTTTTAGCAATACTTAATTTACCCATAGTTATCCTATCAAATGCAGCAACAATTTTTTCTTTAGCTTTAAGATTGCTGAGAACAAAACCTGACTTCTTCAGTTCGGATAAAATAAAGTTATACCTTTTTTCTGAGCCGCTATAGGCATCACATAATTCAGCTAGATCCAGAGCCTGTATACTTGTAAGAACCTTTTCAATTTCATCCTTAACTTCCGTATACCTATCAGCAAACAATTGATATAAAGATGCAAATCCAACTTTGCTTGCAATTGATTTGTTTGTGAGCATTAACTTTTTATGATGAGAATCTTCACCATCTGCTAAATCAATTAACTTGTCGACAAAATCGAGATATGCTTGCTTTTCTTCAGGCGAACTCCGAGAGTGAGGCTTGTTACTATTCCAGATTGCGTAAAGTAACCGAACTTCACCTTGTCTGTCTTTTAAGGTTTCTTTGGTGCCATCTTCCTTAGTCTTGAATGCTGGTTCTTGTTTAAGAGCATCATCTCTCAGAGCATTAATAAAGTCGATCACCTGCTCTGAACATCTGAAGTTATCTTCTTTTGGTATCTCAACAAGATCACCTGAAGTAATATAAGTACGAACGTCTCCAACACCATCAGAATATATGCTTTGCATCGCATCACCAAACAATCCTACAGTGGTATTCCTATTTTTTGGGAGATGTTTTAGGAACACTTCAACCACATCTTCATGCGTATCTTGATATTCGTCTATTAAGATAAAGTCATACTTATCACACAAGATTCTTCCTAGTTTTGGATAGCGTTTAAATAACAAGGTTGCAATTTTTAATAAGCTATCATGCCCAAATGAAAGGTCATTAAATCGGTCAAAACGTGAATCGTTGTATTTGATATATTTATGATCTTTACTATCAATTATCTGTCGAATCTCAGTATTCAACTCGGCTATTTTTTGGTTTAGATCCTGATTGCTCTCATCTGCGACTTTATCATAGTCTCTTTTAACGAGCTCTTTGGGTGAAGTCTCACCTTTAACGATGTATTTCCGCTTTGCATACTTTTTATATGCTTTCTTATAGTTTTCATGATTAAGTTTCTTGAGTTCATTTCCAACTAATCCTGAACTATCCTCAGTTTCAACTCTTAAACTAGAAACGATAAATAACTCATGGATAACATCATGAATTGCCTTGGTATAGTTTTTAATTAACTTTCCAAGAAACGAGTGTATTGTCGATATGTTATAACCTTCTCCTACACGGTCGATGATTTCATTGGCGGCTAGGTTAGTATGAGTAATACAGGCGATTCTCTTCTTCGGGTAACTTTTAGCTAGGATATTTAGTGTTTCCTTTAACGTTTCAGTTTTCCCGCAACCCGCCCCTCCCTGCAAAACAAAACTCTTCTTATCTGCTATGCATTCTTGAATTCTTTCCTGTGGGGTTATTTGGCGATCCACTTTAACCCCTCCTTGATATATGACGGAGGATTCCACTTAAGATGATCATTTGAAAGAGCGAGGTAAAGTATAGATGAGGCAAAACCAGACTTCCCTTTGCTATCGAGCATTATCTCCACAAACTTGTCAGGATCAGACTTACATTCATCAAACTTGTTCTTGTTTTTTAGCCCATCGATATCATTCAGATTACGAGCTATTATTTCCATATTCGCACTCACGAACGCTTCTTCAAAGCTTCTTCCTTGGTAACCGCTTTCAACATCCTGATAAGCAACTTTAATCAATGCTGAAGGTTCATCATGGGTATGTGCTTTTAGTTTCTTCATCCAGTCAGGGAAGCTTTCCGTATTAAATTCTGGTGATTTATAGTAATGCCGTAAGGTCGCATTACTGGTATGTGTACCAGTTTTAGCAGAACAGGCCTTGTAAATCTTTCTTCCCGCTTCACTTTCTCTCTCTTCTGTAGTATCTAGATCTGTAATAATGAGCGTCTTAATCTCAAGAAAATCTAAAAAATGCCTAAATGCTTTTGCATTCGCCCCGACTTCGAGGATCGATATGTTTTGAGAAGTAAGAGCAATATCTCCCGAATCACCAAGGCCATCTGTATCAAATTGACTGATGAAGTATGGTAGGAGCATTTTTTCAGAAGTACCTTCTATGAAAATTATCTTCTCTGCAAAGAATAGTTCTGAGGACTCTATTGTTAAGTATTGGTTCAGAAATTTGAAATTCTTCTTCTCTACTTTATCAATCTCAGCATTCTTTTCATCAGCATACTTTGCCTGTAACTCTTTATAGAAATTTCGTATTTCTGTGTTTGCTTCGTCCTTCGCAGATCGGAAGTATCGAATATCCTTAAAATTACATTTCTGGACGATATGGGCAGAGTGAGTGGAGATGAAAGTTTGAAGTCCTTTAATTCCTTTTAGAGTATTTGTAATTTGATCAATAAAAACATACTGTAATTGCGGATGAGTATGAGCTTCCGGTTCTTCAATAAACAGAAGATTTATATCCCGCTCAGTCTTTTCAAAATCTGCTTTCTCAATCTCTATATTCAACAGAAGATAGAGTATGTTCATATACCCCAGACCATTCTGGTGCTCAGGAAGTTCATAGCCATTATTCCCATAGGTGATCTTAGAATGACTTCCCATAACCTCCTTAGACTGAAGATCAGATACAACGTTTAACTCGGTAAGCCCTAGAAAAGACTTCGCGTTCTCAAGGAACGGCTTAAAGAATGTTTTATAGTTATCACTAAGCTGCTCGTCCGCATTAATAATAGATGAATTAATCCCTTCTAGTTCATCATGAGAAACCTTGACTTTACTATTGTAAAATTGAGTTGTTAGGTGTGAAAGAATCTTTCGATCTTGAGGCTTAGCATCCGAGCTTGTTACATTCCTATTTGCTTGAATTATTTTTAAATTGATAAGGTTATTAACATCAGATGCATCTTTTTTGATCAGGTTTGAGCGATGATTAGACTCAAAATCACTGTACTCATTAAAGATGTAGTAACTAACTTGGATGTATTCAGAAAGGTTCTTTTTGATAAACTCATTTTTTCTTCCAGTAACAGTATCAAGATCCTTTAACAGTTTTGATTTATTAATTGTTGCTTCAAAAGAAATTCGTACGGTGTTGCAATTTGGGTCAAGATCCACAATAAAATCAGAAAGATTCTGTAGATTATCTTCTTCTCCATATTTAATAGTAAGAGATAGCCTTATTGCTAGCGAATACTCATCAGTCTCTTGACTGATCTTAAGGATATTTTCACGCAGGCTCAATGGGAAATCATCGTAATAAAATTTTTTTGATCTCAAAAATTTTTCAAACAGTACAATGAAAGATGTTTTACCCGAGTTATTTTTTCCTATTAATAGAGATAACTCGTTATTTAACTCATCTTCCAAGTCTAATGTAGTATCTTTCAGTAACCTGAAATTCTGTACTCGTATATTGCTTATGTACATTTGTACTCCATACGAAAAGAGAGGGGCTGTAATTCTCCCTCCGAACACTTTAATCGTTAGTCACGCCATTAAATATACACATTAAGTTTCATATTTTCAGTGAGTTAAATCAAACTAAAATGAAATTACTCGACACCTATTAACTGCTATTAAAAAAGTAAAAGTCGTCAGAATTATCCAGACGTGATCACATTAGCAAATCTAGGTTACATAATGAAAATAAAATAACTTCCTCCATTATTCCTATAATTCTTTCAGGAAAACTACCTACTAGTTTCACTTAAACAAAAACGCCCCTACATAGGAGCGTTTGAAGTTAATTGTAGTCACCAAGAATTAACTGATTATTTCACAAGTTGATATTCGCCAATAAGGCTCTCAAGTGGAATGTTCAACTTACTATTTAAGTTTCTAATCATGGTGAGTGAAAGTCGTCTCTTTCTCTTCAAAATATCAGTAAATCGGCTACGCAGCCTTAGGCTTCAATTTTATAATGAACGCTTTCGTATGCTTCAGCTAAAATAGTTAAAACTTCTAATTCATCAAACTCAATATCTGGTAATGCATCAGGATCACCGCTAGTGAGTTCGCTGATACGAGTCATCGCTGCTTTGTAATCATCTTTAGTTCTAATTGGCTTAATATTCATAATTTATTACCACTGCATTGTTATTTAGTGTTTGTGGGCTATATAAAAAAACTCCCCAGCACAAAGTACCAGAGATAACAGCCCAAACCACTTTCTGCTTAACAGGTACTTCTAATTTACCACCCGCTGTCATGCATCAATATAGTTTTCAATTTGAAGTAAGTGTTCTTTTAATCACATCAGCACCATTTCCATCATGATAAAAATACTAATTTTTATTTACATGTTAACTATCATATTCAGCATACTCAATAATACGTTGCATAGAGTCGGAACCAAGATCTTCAATAACATCCAGAACTAAAAATATTTCAAGAAAATACGATAAATTACTTGGAACATCAATAGAATCCTCTAAGCAAACTATTGCATTTGATTTTATTGTCCAAGGCCTTTCTGCATAAATCGTATGCTCAGGATCTTCATTATTAATATTTAATAATACTTGTTCTAACGTTCTCATTTTTTCCCCCATATAGCATACCCCCCCTTATTTTCAGGGTGTAATATTTTCCATTCATCACTACCAATCGTATGATGCGAACGAGGAACTAAAACCATTTCCCCTTCACCTCGTTCATGGTGCCACGTCCAACCTTCTGGTGGTCTACGTGGAGCAAGGCCTGTTATTGTTCTACTTAAATTAACATCTAATAATTCCATTTGTCTTTTAAAATCAGCATCCGTTTCCATTTGATTCAGCAAGTTTTCATTAGCCTCTTGAAAGTGCCTAGCCCTAGAGACCCCAGGATATGAATTAGGAGATAATTTAGTTTTAAATCCTGCGGTATATGCCTTTTTACTAAAAACCAAATATAACGGTGGTAAACCTGCATCAGCAGGAAATGTAACGATATACTCAACTAATTCATCTTCTGGGTAAAGTACCGTCCCTAATTCTTGTTCATGCTCTTCTATTGGCCTTACCCATACATCATGGACATCTAAGCCATCATACTCAGGACGCTCTGTACTTGGGTCTAGCTTATACTCTTCGCCATCGGGGACCCACGTTAGTGTAATGCCCTCTTCAAGATCAATAACGAACTTATCACCATCTCGATCAGCAACTTTCTTTTTTACTCTTTCGCCATAAGCATACCCATCACCAGAATGTATACCGACGACTTGCTCAACCCCATTTTCATCTTTGTATAAGTTAAAACGAACGGTTGTATTTATTGCATCCGAGGTATCAAATTGAAGACTGCCATCAAGCGAACTATCCGCTAACTGTGACGGCCATAATGCAGCAATAAGACCACCACCTAAACGAGCCATGCCACTAACTGCTGCATCAGATAAAATCCAACTCCCCATAGATTTACTGACATTACTACTTAGCGTGCCTAATAAACTACCGCCAGTGGCGCTTGATGCAGGCAAGGCAAGAACCGCCATGTAACCAAACTCTGTAGCTTTAGCCATTGGATCTATCTTACATACATTCAATATCGGCGTTTGTTGCGGTATCGCATTATCATTAATCGCAGCTTTTACATTATGACGAAGCTGTGGAGTGGATGCCGATGTACAAGTATTAGCAAAGCTTATTGATTGTCCAATATTTTGAATTTTTACTGCAGGAAGCGTCTCGTCTTCTTGTTCATGAACTAACTTGTTTTCATGTTTGCTTTGGACGATAGCATTAACATCAAGCAAACAAGCGTGTGTATCAAGCCAATTTGAATCAATATCTTTAAATTGCTCAGAAGACATTTTTTGCGGAAGATAAAGTAAATGCTGACGTGCAGTCACTATATTATTGATTTTCCAAGGCAGTAAAATGAAAGCATAATCATGAGCCGACACTAACTCATCAGTGAGAGCATCTTTCGTTGAGCGAGTAACTTGAAACGCCCATTTCCCTGAGCCTTTTAACCTATATTCATTAATTAACGTATCATCAATAAAATGATAAAAATAACCTTCCGTTGGCCACCCTAAACGTTCTCCTACTTGAACAGCAGGCTTAATAGGAACAAAAGATTCAGTATTGCTTCCAGATCCTGCTTTAACTGGCTTTACATCATCAAATAAAATTGCATTGCCACATGAACAGAAAAATTCACGAGACAGTTTTTTCGGTTCATCAATATTTACGCTAGTGGTTAGTCGTGTAAAACCTTCGTCGGTCTGAGTTTTATTCCATGAAGAGATGTTTGCTTCTTCCTTAGTTTTACCTAAAGAAAAAATACCGACTTGATAGGTATTCAATTCATCTTGAGAACAAGCAATTTCAATTGAATATTCAAAAGCAGCGGCTTTCGCTTGTGGATCTGTAACTGGCTCATAATGAGGAATATCTGGCTTCGCTTGTTTTGCCAGCTCTTCATTCCATGGAAAATAAGCATTTATAAACTTTGTCGTTTTCTTTTCCATGTCATCCCTATCATTACTTAAACCTTATCTGTAATGATAAATGAAAACTCAAATGCGTTTTTACTGAATGTAATAGGCAAAATAACCAAAATACCAGTTAGATTGTATTGGAGGTAAATATTTAAAATCAATGATACAGGAAAAACAAAAACGCCCCTAGATGGAGCGTTTGGAGTTAAGTGTAGCATCACGAAAACTGATTATTTCACAAGTTGATATTCGCCAATAAGACTCTCAAGTGGAATGTTCAACTTACTATTTAAGCTTCTAATCATGGTGAGTGAAAGTCGTCTCTTTCTTTTTAAAATCTCAGTAACTCGGCTGCGTTGCCCTAATATTGGTGTTAAGTCACTATCACTTAACCCAAGCTGTTCCATTCTGAATTTAATTGCTTCTACTGGATCTGGTGCTTCAATTTTATAATGAACGTTTTCGTATGCTTCAACTAAAGTGGTTAAAATTTCTAATTCATCAAACTCAATATCAGGTAATGCATCAGGATCGCCGCTAGTAAGCTCACTGATACGAGCCATAGCTGCTTTGTAATCATCTTTAGTTCTAATTGGCTTAATATTCATAATTTATTACCACTGCATTGTTATTTGAATAAATCGATGGTTTCGGCATCAACGTTATCATATTGTTTATGTGTCCCTACAAATTTCACGTAGAAAGCTTTTAAACGATAGCTCACTGAAACAATCAATCTATATTTGTTACCACAGATATTAAAAACGACCCTTTTATTTCCTACGATACTTGCGTTTTTATACTGTGCTTTTATTTCATGAGGAGAATTCCAATCTGCTTGAATAACCTCATCGTGCCACGCTTTTAATGCTTCTTCTGAATCTTTATAGAGTGGGTTTGAGTAAAACTCTATAAGAATTGGTTTTGAAATAACTCGCACATAGCCTCCGTTCTATGATTAAGTTCCCATTATGGGAATAACTGCATAAAATGTCAATTTAACTTTCCCATTTAGGGAATAACAAAGATAAAAAGTAATAATTTTGCGTTATTCAACCGTATCAATTATTTGTTATTGCATAAAACAAAAAACTCCCCAGCACAAAGTACCAGAGAGTTTTATTGTAGATCTAACTTTTACTTTAGCTCTTACTCTAGCTAAATGCCAATGTGATTAGTTAACTCGCTTAGTCGCTGCCTTTGGCTTATCAACTTCCGTCAATAGCCCTTTAAGTAGACTTGCACTGCCTAACAACAGAATAATAGTAAACGGCATTGCGGCAATAATGGTGATGGATTGCAGCGCTTGAATAGATTCAGTACCACCAATCCACAACATAATCATGGCGATAACACAAGAGATAACAGCCCAAACCACTTTCTGTTTAACAGGTACTTCTAATTTACCACCCGCTGTCATGCCATCAATATAGTTTTCAATTTGAAGTAAGTATTCTTTTAATCACATCAACATCAGTTTCCATTTTATTCAACAAGTTCTCATTAGCCCCTTGAAAGTGCCTAGCCCTAGAGACCCCATGATATGAGCAGCAGTTAAGATTGATGAAATACTAAAAAACACCCGCTACCAAACTCCGGTGCATGGTGATGGCAAGTTAGCGAACTTCTGTTTTTCTGAAGATGATCGCCACTTTACTCAACTTAAAACTACCCTGTTACGCTTAAAACACACCGATGTAAGTGACGACATTGAGCAAGAGTAGCGACCACTGTTTTGTGTTGCAGGGCAGCCATCTTGGACAATAGTTTCTAAAACCACACGCACAAAAAAGCCGCGATGAACGCGGCTATTTTTTAAATCAATTGTTTTATTATGGTTTTGCAACAGTCAAAACTTTTCTTACCGTACCAGCTTTAATTGCATCAGAATATGCTTGAGATAACTTACGTAAACCTTCAGTTTTACGTTGTGCTGTAGTCTTACTGTTTTTTGAACGCATAGTTGACTCCTTCTAACCCAAAACCACACCAATGGTCATATTGTAATCTACTTGCATAAACGTTGGCAAGTCGATTGTAGAATAGCACAAGATTATCTTCAGCTGCCGATGCAGTGTATAATGTGACTTGTCTTAAAGATGAATGAGCTTTGATAGTAGACGCTATGATCATGCCAAGTAAGTTAAGCTCTCTCAAAGTAAAATTATTGTCAGGCTGTTCGAAGGGTGACTCACTTTCTCTATTAGACTGTAGATCAAACTTAATCTCATAAGCAGTATGATCGAGTTTTTGTCCGACAAGTTCTTCTAATTCTTTCTGTTCTTCCTCAGAGGTTACTACAAACTGTGTAGGAGTAAAGTAAACCTCATATGTTCGCTCATTGATAGAAAATGTTTTAATATCAATTTCATAATCCCCTAAGTCAATTATGTTAAACTCACTATGTAAATTTTGACTCAGTTCAAGAACAGAAAATGTATCTGAAAGATCTCCAACAGTTGTCTGTGATAATAAGTCGTCGTTGTTTACAATATTAAAGTTTAGAAAGCTTCCACCACATGCAAGTACTTCACTCTCTAGATAAGAAAGCGGATAACCATTATTACTAACACCAAGTACAACCATTAAATCACCAGAAGCCCAAGTAATAGAATTTAGGTCCAAAGATGCCACATCTTTATGATCGAAAATACTCTTAGGATCCTTAATGTTGCCATGGAGGTGGTGAACTGTTCCTCCTACTTGTTCAATAAGATCGTCGACGTTCAAAGTATAGTGGGTCATCTCTACACCGTGTGCCTGACAATAATGGTGCAGTTTAACTAACTCGCGATGTACAGAATTGGGCTTTATATGCAAAAACCTAGATTTCAAAGAAGAGATAGCACCTATCACAATATCTTCTGCTTGTGCTGAATGAAGAAGTAGATAATCACTGTCTAACTTGATTTCATCGTATATAGGCATACCCGATGGACTAGAAAGACCGGCTCCAGATAGTACAACTAGTTTCATTTTTACTCTTAAATATTTGAAGTTAGTATAACGATATAATGCTTATGGGTAACGTATATGATATTAAAAGTAATAACAAGAGGTTAATCCCCTCGCCAATCAAACTCAATTTCAAGTAACGCATCAGGAACGCCGCTAATAAGCTCACCGATACGAGCCATAGCTGCATTGTTATTTTGTGTTTATGGACTCTCTAAAAAACAAAAAACTCCCCAGCACAAAGTACCAGAGAGTTTTATTGTAGATCGAACTTTTACTTTAGTTCTTAATCTAGCTACAAACTAACCTAACTAGTTAACTCGCTTAGTCGCTGCCTTTGGCTTATCAACTTCCGTCAATAATCCTTTAAGTAGACTTGCACTGCCTAACAACAGAATAATAGTAAACGGCATTGCTGCAATAATGGTGATGGATTGCAGCGCTTGAATAGATTCAGTACCACCAATCCACAACATAATCATCGCGATCGCACCAGAGATAACAGCCCAAACCACTTTCTGTTTAACAGGTACTTCTAATTTACCACCCGCTGTCATGCCATCAATAACGATAGAGCCTGAGTCCAACGTGGTCACAAAGAAAACGATAATCAGTGCTACGGCAATAAAAGATAGAATATCCCCAAACGGATAAGCATCTAGCATGTGGAACAAGCTTAAAGAGACATCGGTAATACCTTGCTTAGCTCCTAAAAATCCAACTTTATCGATAACTTGTTGAATCGCCACGCCGCCGAAGATAGACATCCAAGCGGTTGTTACCACTGTCGGAATAAGCATGACACAAAGAAGGAATTCACGAACGGTACGGCCTCTAGAGATACGTGCTACGAACATACCAAAGAAAGGTGCATACGCAACCCACCACGCCCAATAGAACACCGTCCAACCGTGCAACCAAGTGGTATCCTCACGGCCAGAGTTTTGGCTTAATGGAACAATGTTTTTCACATACCCCGTTAATGCTGTAACTAATGAATCCAATACGGTTGTGAAGTTTAGCACAGCAATCAGACCAAGGAAGATAAAGGCAATAACCATATTTAGGTTACTCAGAAACTTAACGCCCCCATCCATACCACGTAGAACAGAAATAATAGCTAAGCCCATGATCAATACGATAATAGCCTGTTGAAGATAGATATTATTTTCCATTCCAAAAACATGGCTAATACCACTCGTCGCTTGCGAGCCGCCTAAACCAAGAGACGTTGCCAGACCAAACAAGGTAACTAATACGGTTAAAATATCAATCACATCACCCGTTTTACCCCACACGCGATCCCCTAATAGTGGATAAAACACCGAGCGCATTGATAATGGCAACCCTTTGTTATAAACAAAATAAGCAAGGCAAAGTGCCGTCATGCCATAGATAGCCCACGCATGTAAACCCCAGTGGAAGACGGTTGCGCCTAGTGCAAGTTCACGACCTGCTTCTGTAAAAGGTTCGACATTAAGTGGAGTTCCAAACCAGTTGGTAAAGAACGCGGTTGGCTCTGCAACACCCCAGAAAATAA
>NZ_JARACR010000049.1:0-14986 GCF_028765505.1 Aliivibrio sp. A6
CCTGAGTCGCTGTACTATCAACAAACCAATCTCCTTATATAGGTAAGAATAAGTTTGGTGATTTTTTTGGTATTCATATTGATTATATTAATAGTATCTCTAATATCATAGGCATAGATGTTAAATACAATACATTTGAAACGATAAAAGAATTATTAGCTAGTGTTGAATCTGGAGATTCTGATATTGCTCTTGGATTTAGCAAAACTCCAGAACGCAGTAAAAGATATATTTTTTCAGAACCTTTCTTTGAAGGAAATATTGCTATTTGGTACCGAAAAGCGAAGGCAAGATACTTACCAATTAAAGATCTATCTTGGACTTGTGTTGAAGGAACAATTTATTGTGATCGTCTTGTTGAGCAAGGGATTACTAATATAAAAAAAGCACGATTTTTTTCAGAAGCAATTGGTTGGGTTAATGAAGGCGATTCAGATGCTATTATTGCAAATTATGTAACGATAGCAAAATATCTAAATGATAATAATATAATTGTCGGTGCGACATTACTACCAGAATGGTTGGAGCCTGAAAGAGCTGGTGTAATTACTTCAAAAGAAAATAAAATATTCATTAGTATTGTCAATAAAGTATTAAAATCATATAGAGATGGTATTAATGTACATTCTATTAAATCAGATAATATATACCATCAAAGTGATTTGTTGAATTTAGCATATCGTAACATGAGTGTTGAAGAACAAATTATAAAATATACTCTTAACGAAGACTCTTATCCTTTATTTTATCGTAATGAAGAAGGAAAAATAAATGGTTATCTATATGATTTTTTAAAGCTAATACAGGCAAGAACAGGTCTTAAATTTAAATACGTTAAAAATACGAATGAGAATGTTTGGGATGAACTCTCTCTCGGGAACGTTGATCTAGTTCCTGTTGCCTATTATGACAGTGAATATAATAAGGGTATTACACTAAGTAATCCATATATATCTATTACATATCGTTCTATAGAAAAAGTTGATACTATTAATAAATCTAATAATATAGGGGTTTTAGTCTCATCAAATGACAGTAAGTTAGATTATATTCGAAGTGTTTTCTCTAAATCAGTGATAAGTTACAGTGATAGTCAAAGTTTATTAAAAGACTTGGAATTAGGGATAATTAGCCAGGCATATTTACCCGATGATCTTATACAAGGGATTTTAGCAAGAGATTTTACTGATAGTTTTATTGTAGGAAAGAGCAAAGACAAAATTATAGATATCTCTTTTGCGGTATCTAAAAAAAATAAAATTCTTTCAGATGTTGTTAATGCTGTTTTAGAAACCGTCGATGATGAAGAACTTAAAAAACTAAAGCGTGGGTACCGTCAATTTAATGTTATTTATGGTTATGAAAAGAGCAGAGTATACAAGGTCGTATTATCGCTAATTTTTGTTATCATTTTATCTTGTTTAGTCGTTTATTTTTGGCTTAATAATTTAAAGCTTCAAGTTACATTAAAAGATAAAGATACGAAACAACTAGAATCAAAAAAAGAATGGTTACAGAATATTATTAATGAACAACCAAGTATAATTTTTATACATGGGGTTAATTCTAAGGTATCTTTAAGTAATTGTAATTTCTATCAAGGTGAAAAATGTGATAATTGTATATTATTTTCAAATGAAGATGAAAAATATAAAAATGATAATGAGAAAATAATTACTGAAGGCATTACGATAAATGATACATTATTAATATCTAACCAATGTAAGTTGAAATTTGATCAGGTAGATAGAATTAGAAAGAGAATAATAGATCCTAAAACAAATATTACATATTTATTAACCGTAATTCATGATATTACGGAACAAAAAAAGCAAGAGGCTGAGTTAATTAAAGCTAATAAAGCTGCACAAAACGCAGTTATATCACGTGAACGCTTTCTTGCAAGTATGAGTCATGAATTACGCACACCTATTGCTGGTGTAATGGGCTTACTTGAGTTACTTTCAACGCGAGTGAAAGGAACAGAAAAGCAAGGAATCGTTGAAAATATTTCTTCATCAATGCACCACCTTCATTTACTTGTTAATGATATTTTAGATTTTTCTAAATTAGAAGCTGAACAGCTAAGTTTAGAGCTTAGAGACTGCCATTATTTACGAGAGTTAGGAAATGTGTTTAGGTTACATAATGCATCTGCTCTTGAAAAAGGGATTAATTTCCGCTTATTTATACAACCAACATCGATAGAAGTAATTAAAGTTGACTCATTAAGGTTGAGCCAGATTGTGAATAATTTACTATCCAATGCTGTCAAATTTACTGAAGTAGGTTACGTCAGTGTTAAGGTAGAAGTTAATGATGTATCTCTAAAAATTGCTATTTCTGATACTGGACTAGGAATGAATGAAAGGCAATTAAAGTCAGTATTTAAACCTTTTACTCAAGCTGATAATAGTATTGCACGTGAATATGGTGGAACAGGTCTAGGGTTAAATATAGTTAATGAATTGATTAAGCTAATGAAAGGTGAGCTTAATATAGTAAGTTCTGAAAATGTAGGAACAGAGATTGAATGTATAATCCCAATTGATGTGGTTTCTAATTATGGGGCTTCTTTTTCTAAGTTAGATATTACTTGTAAAGCTAAGGATGAAGCGATAGCTCAATGGATAAGAGAATGGACTAAAAATGATTACTCTTTCCCTGTAGATAAGAAAAAAGTAACAATTATAGATGGAAATGAGGAATATGACGGGAATATAGTTGATTCGGTTATTATATCGTTATCTGGATATAGTAGAGATAATAATAAAAATATGTTGTCTATAAATTCAACACCTTTGTTTATTGATGAGCTTCATACATTGCTATTTAGCTTAATAGAACGTGAAAATGATGCTACTAACACCCAGTCTTTAAGTAAGTTAATCGGCCATGTTTTAATTGCTGAAGATAATAAAATAAACCAAATTTTATTAGTTAAACAATTAAGTGAATTTGGCGTGAGTGCAGATATTGCGAATAATGGATTAGAAGCTTTTAATAAATTAAAATCTAACCCTGATAGATATGATTTATTAATTACTGATTGCCATATGCCAATATTAGATGGATTCGCTCTTGCGAAAAAAGTTAGAGAAGAAATTATAGAGTTTAATGATAAACCAATAATTGGTTGTACAGCTGAAGATCTAAGAGTTTCCCGACTTAATGGAACTCATTTTGGTATTAATCATATGTTATTTAAACCTTATAGTATATACGAATTAAATTCTATTTTAATATCATACTTATCTGGATTTGAAGAAAGTTGTGATTGTAGTTTTGTTGATAAATTCTCAGAGTTAGATGATGGTGGATTAATTAATTTATTTATTGAAACAATGAGTGAAGATTTAACTGATTTATTAACATTTTCTTCTGAAAAAGAAATAAAAGACACTCTTCATAGAATTAAAGGAGGTATGGGGAGTATTGGTTTTGATTCAATAGTTACTGTAATCAATGAGTTATCGGATATGGAGTTTGAATCAAATGAATATATTATCCAAAAGGGAAAATTAATTTCGGATATGAAAATAATGATTAATGAAGCTTCTTTATGGTATAAATATAAATATGAATGATTTTAATGTACTTATCGTTGATGATCATAAACTTCAAGCTAATGTATTAGCTAATAAGTTGAAGAAATTAAACATATTAGATGTTAAATGTGTTTATTCTGGATTTGATGCTTTAGATATAATGGAAAAACAAAGTTTCGATCTCATTTTTTGTGATTTAAAAATGCCAGAAATGGATGGTGTTAAGTTATTATCTTCATTAAATGAGTTAGGTTTTTCTGGTGGTGTTGTCGTATTAAGTGCGATGGACTTATCTGTATTATCCACAGTAAAAAATATGTGTGATGATTTTAATTTTTCATTTGTTGAAGTTATAGAGAAGCCTGTTAAAACTGAGAGGTTATCATTTATAATAGAGCAAATTAACCAAAGTACATACATTAATACAACATCTAATGATGGTGTTGAGTTTAATATTGAAGATGTATTAATTGCATTAAGAAATGAAGAAATAACTAATTATTATCAACCTCAAGTCGATTTCAAGTCAAAAGAAATTGTATCAGTAGAAGTATTAGCTCGTTGGAGGCACCCTTTATATGGAATGCTACCACCGTCAGTATTTTTGCCTATTATAGAAGAGCATAACTTAACGGATGAGCTTTTTAATATCGTATTTATTAATACGTTAAAAGACTATTCAAGTGGTTCATTGTTATATAAGTCATCAATAAATGTGACTCAAGACTCTCTGAGCCAGAAAAATTTCTCGGAAGACTTTTTCTATCAATGTGAGAAATATGATATTGAACCCAATAAATTCACAATAGAACTAACTGAGAGAGAAGCGTTTAATGCTTCTACAATATTATTAGAGAATTTATCTCGCTTAAGGATACAAGGTGTTGGGGTTTCTATTGATGACTTTGGTACTGGATATTCTTCGTTAATGAAACTATCTACACTGCCTTTTACAGAGATGAAAGTTGATCGTTCCTTTGTTACAAACTGCTTAGAAGATGATGCAAAAAAAATTATTATTGATTTTTCTTATCAACTATCAAAAGAAATGAATATGACTATTGTTGCTGAAGGGGTTGAGGATGAAAAAACATGGTTATATTTAAATGAAATGGGATTCGATCTCTGTCAAGGGTTTTATACAGGTAAACCTATGTCTATTGAAGAATTAAAAATATCTGATGAATTTGATGGAGTATAATTATAATGATCTTAAATAATAGTATAAATATTTTAGTTTTAGATGATCATCCTCTGGTATGTGCAGCAATACAGAATTTAGTGTCATCAATAAGTTTTGTAAACAAAGTATTAACATCTACTGATAGTAAAAAAGCATTCGATATAATTAAGGTTGCTTCAATTGATTTATTAATCTTAGATGTTAATCTTGGTGATAATGATGGGTTTGATTTCTATCGTAGAATAAAGTCTCATGGTTATAAAGGAAAAGTATTATTTATTTCTGCAAATGATAGCCAGTTATATTCAAATACTGCATTTAATTTAGGTGCTAACGGTTATATTTGTAAGTCTGAAGATATGAGTTTAATTAAAGAATCTCTTGAAGGGATAATGAATGGGTATACATTTTTTAAATTCAATGATAATTCAGGTAAATTCAAATCAAAAATAACATTATCTAATAGAGAAACAATTGTTTTCAATTATTTGATTCAAGGAAGAACAAATATTGAAATTGCTAATATGTTATCTTTAAGTACTAAAACAATTAGTACTTATAAGCGAAGAATTTTTGATAAGTATAAAGTAAATAACATTGTAGATTTGATAAAAATAAATGAATCTTCAGTTTAGTTAATGCGTAACTAGTACTCCTTTTATATGATTGAGCTGTCTCAATTCATTGACAGCTCAATCAATAGCTCAAGCTGAGCTAGATTCAGTTTGCACTTTAGTATATGATTTATTTCTGATTCTACGACATATCACAGGGATTGAATGAATAAGGACTTAGATTATAGTTTATTAAAAGTACTATTATTACTTAATAAGCATCGAAGTTTAAAAAAAGTAGCATTGATTTTAGGCAAAACAGAAGGAACTATCAGTAAATACTTATCTAAATTAAGAGCTCAAATTGGGGATCCATTGTTTGTGAGAACAAGGGAAGGACTAGAGCCGACTCCCGCCCTCACTTTGTTGTTACCAAGTTTGGAAGAAGGTTTAAATGTTATAGATAGTGCAGTGTTCTCTAATGGAAGTTTATCGCTAACCAACTACGCTAAAACTATTCGTGTGGCTCTTCAGTCTAGTATAATCTCAATTTATTCTTATGAAATTTATAAAGCAATCAACAAAGAGTTCCCTAACTCTTTCATTTCATTAGAATTATGGTCTGATTCAACAGAGCAGAATATTTTAGACGGTAAGATTGATATTGGTGTTCATTTTATACATGGAGAGCGTAAAAAAGATATTTATCAATCAAAATTGATTAATACATCAATGGTTGTTGGTGTTTCACCTGATAACCCAATTAATACGTGGAAAGAAGCATCTCTAGCTCCTCATATATTTTTTAAAATTAATGATTCACATCACTCTAGGCGCTATTTTGTTGAGCATTGCCTAAAGAATGGTATAGCATTGGACTATAAGGTAAATACAGACAGTTTTGACACGGCAATGGCTTTGGTTTCAGAAGAGGGAATGGCTGTTGTTGGTCTTAAAAGGCTCCTAACAGCCGTAGGACTAAAGATTATAGAAATACCAGAAGAGCTACAAGTTGATATTTCGTTAGTGTCCTGTATAAAACTATTAAATAGAGGACACCCACTTCAGGTTAAATTAAAAGAATTAATAAAAGGTGTAATAAAGTAATTATCTATTACACCGATTTTTTATATTAGCGCATCATTAATTTTAACTAATTCAATTAATGATGTGACATTATATTTATCTAGGATTCTAGATTTATAAGTGCTTATGGTTTTCGAACTTAATGATAGAAACTCTGATATTTGTTTGTTTGTATATCCTCTTAATAAATAGTTCAAAACTGTTATTTCACGAGTTGATAAATCGATTTCACTTTTCGATGGTTGACTCTGTTTAAAGATAGTATAACCACGCAGTACATTTGTGATTGCATCGTTAATTAGTTCGATAGATTCTTTTTTCGATATATAACCATTAGCTCCAAGTTTTCTTGCTGAATCTGAATATAATTCGTATCCATAGCTAGACATGACAAGTATTATACCGTTATAGTCGTTTTTTCTTATTCTTTTTATTAAATCTAACCCATTAAATTTATCTTGTTTAATATCTAATATTACAAAACTTATGTCGTTATTTTTTATTGTATCTACTGCTTTATGCATTGAGCTTGTATAATAAATTTCACCAATGCTATCTTTTTTCTTTAGTTCATTTGTAATTGATTCAACAACTATTGGGAATGTATCTAATATTAATGCGTTAATTTTTTTAGTTGTAAACATAAATAACCTATTATTTGTAGTTTTTGTCATAAACGCATCCTTTTGACATATCCTTTCTTGGCTTGAGATTCATTATATTTATAATCTTTAGTTTTTGTAGGAAAGCGGAACTTTCCAAATGGGAAAGATGGGGGGGGTATGCATTGCTTATGAGTTATTTATAATTCATTAGTAATGTTTTTTATTTAATTATGATTAATATCAGCACCTTACGGTTGATCTATTACTCTATTGTTTGTTTTGAATGTTTTTATTTGTTTAAGAAATTAATTTATGTAGGAAGCCCCCTACTTTATTTGACTCCTCTGGCTGACATATTTCATAGTTCAAACTTAGTATTATTTGTAAATAACATATTTAAGGTAATAATTTATGAGGATGTCATTGGTGAGATTTGTACTGTTTTGTGCGTTTTTTCTTTTTTCAACTCTTTCTTCTGCTGCGGCACCAAAGCTGGAAGCAATTTATGGATTAGATAATGATGATATGTACCTTGAAGGAGACAAGCTAAACATAGTTGCAGAGTTTGATTCTTTTATCTCTCCCTCTAATGCCACCTCTCCATCATCAATGACGATTGAGCTTGATACAGGCCCTGACTCAACATTTACAACACTTGATTTAGATATGTCAACAGGTGATATTGTTGATAAGTCTTTTGGTGTTCCCAATACAGCTAATACAAATACTCCTAATGATAATACCGGTATATGGACAGCAGAAAATCTTTCAAGTGGTGATGTACTATTAGGAGGTAGTTTTACTTCTTATGAAGGAACCTCTACTAGAAACTTAGTACTTGTTGATATTGATGGCAAAGTTAAGAAAACTTTTAGTTTTGGTGCAGAAGTTACAGCTGTGCATGAAACATCACAAGGGAAAATAATTGTTGCTGGTGAATTTGTTAACTACGATGGTGAAGGAAACTATGACTATTTAGTTCAGTTTAATAGTGATTTCACTATTGATACTGATTTTATGGACAATTTAACAGCTAATAATACTCAAAGAACTTTTAATGGAATAGTTGGTGAGAAGACTCGTGCTGTTCAATCACCTGATCCAATAGTGGAGCACAATAGTAAACTTTATATTGCTGGTAATTTTAACACTGTGTCTGGTCAGCGCTATAGTAGAGTCGTTAGTTTAAATTTAGATGGTACTATTAATACCTCTTTTTCTTTTCCTATATTGAATAATACTAGTGTAGCTTATGAATATGTAAAATCCTTAGCGATTGATACAAATGATACTGCCGATTTGACTGATGACCGCTTATTTGTTGTTGGTTATGACATATTACTTAATTATAAGGGTTCAAATACTTATCGTCCTATATGGAAATTAAAACTAGATGGCTCGGTTGATGAATCTTTTTTAAGTGCGGTTACTAGTGCTACGATAGTCTCCGGTGTACAAGTTTTGCCTGATTATGCTATGGAAGGAGTTGCATTCTCTGGTGCAGGCCTTGCAGGTTCTTCTAGTGATGATTTTGCAGTGTTAAAAGATGACGGTAGTTTTAATACTGATTGGAAAACAACAGGTATTCAAGCAGGATATGCTGCAGATGCTTTTATCATTATTGAACGTAAGTTATTTATAGGTGCACATAATGGTTGGCCTGCTGCATTAGGGAACGGTAGTTTAGCTGTATTTAACCTTGACGATGGAACTTTAAACCAAAACATTATGAATGTGTTAGGCACTGGTTCATTTGATTACGGGTATCGTGATGTTCATGGTTTAAAGTTATTAAGTGACGGTGGTTTACTTGTTATGGGAACCTTTAGAGGTTTTGATGGCGACAATCAAATAGACCGTCGCTCTATTGTAAAGTTGAGACTAAATAGACTTGAAGGTACATATACGGTTCGAGAAGAAGCAAAAGATCTTACCGGTAAATTAAAAGTAAATAAGATTACTAAATTCTCAGTTAATAACGTATTTGGTGATGGTCTTATTACAACAATTCCAGATGTAGCTACGCTTTCTGGTGGTACATTAGAAGAAAACAATCATTATTCATTAAACCGTTACCCGACAGATCCGCTTACGTCACTTTTAACGGTTGATAAATCTAAAACACCAACAACTCAAGTAATAAAAGCGACTGTAACAGCTAAAACTGAAAACGATAAATTTGTAGGTAAGTCTGGTGATGTTGTAGAGATTTTAATTGATAATCCGTTAATTAAATTATCGTCGTTAACAGATAATAAAGACGGCACTTATAGTGTTACTTTGTCTACTACAGAAACAACGACTCAATTAGGTAATGTAACAGCGAAAGTTGATGGCGGTTATGTTCAGAATAATACATCAGCAACAACGACATTAGCGGTTGAATTTACTGATGTATTAAAACCAAGCGCTACGATAACAACGAATAAAGCATCTCTAAAGAAAGGGGATACAGCGACATTATCGATTGCTGTAAGTGAGGTCACTACTGATTTAGTGATTACCGACTTTACGGTATCTGGCGGTACATTAAGTGATTTTAAGGGGAGTGGTCAAGACTATACGGTTGTATTTACTCCAACGGTAAATAGCTTTATTGCAGGTTCTGTTACTATACCTGTTGATAAGTTTTCTGATCTTGCAAGTAATTTAAATACCGCTTCAAATACACTATCTCTTTCAATAGATACACTCCCTCCTACGGTTGCAATTTCTGCAGCTTCAACCTCTTTAATTGCAGGAGAAACGACAACAGTAACGATTACATTAAGCGAAAGTGCGACTGACTTTGCTAAAAGTGATTTAACGGTTACTGGCGGTACGTTAAGTGATTTTAAAGGCTCTGGCACTAGCTATACTGTTCTATTTACTCCAAAAGCGAATAGTGTTGCTGCCGGTAAGGTTTCTATCGCGGCAAGCAGTTTTCATGATGCTATGGGAAATGCCAATGAAGTTCTTACAGAAGAAAGTTTAACTATAGACACCACTGTACCTACTATTGACTTAAGTGCAAATAAAACCGCTTTAACTGTTGGTGAAAAAGCAACGATTACGATTGCATTAAGTGAAAACTCAACGAATTTTGCGTTGGGTGATTTAGATGTGGTTGGTGGTACGTTAAGTGACTTTAAAGGTTCTGGTAAAGCATACACTGTTGTTTTTACTCCAACAGCTAATAGTATTGTTGCTGGTAAAGTAACGGTGGCGGCGAGTAAGTTTAGTGATGCGTCAGGGAATCTAAATGCGGTTGGTGATGTGATTAACTTTACTGTTGATACTGTTGCACCAACGATTACATTAACGCCAAACAAAACGAGCTTAAAGAACGGTGAGACAGCGACTATTACAATAGCATTAAGTGAAATTGCAACTGATTTTGTCTTAGCTGATTTAACTGTTGTTGGTGGTACATTAAGTAGCTTTACTGGTAAAGATAAAGCTTATACAGTGCTATTTACTCCTACTGAAAACAGTGTTGTTGCAGGCAAAGTAACAGTAGCTGCCAATAAGTTTAGTGACGCATCAGGGAATACTAATGCGGTTGGAGATGTGGTTAATTTTACTGTTGACACAGTAACACCAACGGTGAGCTTAACCTCTATAGAAGACACATTACTTGCAGGTGAGACAACAACGATTTTAATTACTTTAAGTGAGGCTGCGACAGATTTTGTTCTAGCGGATCTAAAAGTATCTGGCGGTAAGCTTAGTGATTTTAAAGGTTCAGGGAAAGACTATACTGTTGTATTTACACCTACTGTAGATAGCACTATTGCTGGAAATGTAAATATAGCTGTAGGTTCTTTCAATGATGCTGCGGGAAACAGTAATAAAACGGGAGCATCAATTGATTTTACCGTTGATACGTTACGCCCGACAGTAACGGATTTAGATTCTGATAAAGATCCATTATCGTCAGGAAATACGGCAACAATTACGATTAAATTAAGTGAGAACGCTACAGACTTTGCATTGGGGGATTTACAAGCGACCAATGGCACATTAAGTGATCTTAAAGGTAAAGATAAAACTTATACTGTTGTATTTACACCAAAAGCAAATAGTGTTGGAACGGGTGTCGTTACAGTATCTGCAAGCAGCTTTAGTGATGCACTTGGTAATAAAAACCTAGCAGCGACTTCATTAGATATTAACATTGATACTGCTGGTCCAACGGTTAGTTTAAGTGGTGATAAAAGCAAAGTAATTGCAGGGGAAACGCTTACTGTTACTTTTGATTTGAACGAAAAAACCATAGATTTTACACAAAACGATCTAAGTGTTGTTGGGGGATCTTTAAGTGGATTCACAGGAAAAGATAAAAAGTATTCAGTTGTTTTCACACCAACAGTAAATAGCACAAAAGCAGGTAGTGTTACCGTTGCAGCAAGTAGTTTTAGTGATGCTCTTGGTAATATGAATGCTTTGGCAAAAACGATTAACTTTACGGTTGACACTTTAGTCCCGACAATAAATTTGACTGCAGACAAGAGTACCTTAAAGCAAGGTGAAACAGCTGCAATTACTATTGTTTTGAGTGAGGTAGCAACGGATCTAACGAAAAGTGATTTTACCGTTGTTGGTGGTGTATTAAGTGACTTTAAAGGAAGTGATAAAAACTATACGGCACTCTACACCCCTACATCGAGCAGTATTAGTTCTGGAAGTATTACTGTTTCTGCAAATCGTTTTACTGACCCATCAGGAAATAATAATGCTGCTGGAGATTCAGTATCGTTTTCTATTGATACTGCAGCGCCTTCTGTTTCTTCTCTGACAACAGATAAAAGCGAATTGATCGCGGGAAGTGCAGCAACAATTACGATTAACTTAAGTGAAGCGTCAACTGACTTTACTAAAGACGATTTGGTAATTATTGGTGGTTCAATTAGTGATTTTAAAGGTACTGGCAAGGTTTATACGGTCGTATTTACACCCCAAATTAACAGCGTTGCTGCAGGTAAGGTTTCTGTGTCAGCAAGTAGTTTTACTGATGCCTCTGGTAACACTAATACTGCAGGAAAAAGTTTGGATCTAACCATTGATACTATATTGCCGACTTTAAAGCTGACAGCAGATAAACAAAATCTAATTATTGGTGACACCGCAACAATTACTGCGACCTTTAGTGAAGAAATTGAAGATTTCTATCCTATAGGCCTTACCGTGAAAGGTGGTGCATTAGGTACAATTACTGGAACCGGTAAAGTGTATACTGTTGTTTATACTCCAGCCAAAGGAAGTACTGGTGCAGGTAGTGTAAAGGTTGGACAAAATAGTTTTGATGATTTATTAGGAAACTTCAATACGGTTGAGGAGACCTTGGGCTTTACTATTGATACAGAAGCACCAACAATTAGCATTACAGCAAATAAAACTAAGCTTGCTGTCGGTGAAACGGCCACACTTTCTTTTGCTTTAAGTGAGTCAGCAACGGATTTTGTTCAAAGTGACATAACTATCGTTGGTGGTACTATCAGTAACTTTAGTGGTTCAGGGAAGAGCTATACTGCTGTCTATACTCCTACCGCTTCGGCAAATGGAGCGACGGGTAAGATTTCTGTTGCAGCTAACAGCTTTAATGATCCTTCTGGTAATAGTAATGCAGCAGGAGATTCAATTGACTTTGTTATTGATACTTTAGCCCCAACGATAAGCATGACTGCGAATAAAACTCAATTAGTTGTGGGCGACACTGCGACAATTACTATTGTATTAAGTGAAGCTGCTACCGATTTTGCTTTAGTAGATCTGAGTGTATCTGGCGGGGCTTTAAGTAGCTTTACTGGAAAAGATAAAAATTATAGTGTTGTTTTTACACCGTCAGCAAACACTCTCGGTAGTGGAGTCGTTTCTGTTACTGCCGACCATTTTAGCGATGCGGCGGGTAACAAGAATAAAACTGGCGACAAGGTTGATTTTACCATTGATACAGTGATCCCCACTATTACGATGAGTGCGGATAAGAGTAGTGTAGGGTCTGGTGATACTTCAACTATTGCCATTAGTTTGAATGAAGATTCAATAAACTTTGTTCAAAATGATTTGACTGTTACTGGTGGTACGTTAAGTCAGTTTACGGGTAAAGATAAAGATTACAGTGTTGTATTTACCCCTACAACTAATAGTACGACTGCAGGCACTGTTACTGTAGCAGCTAACGCTTTTAGTGATAAGGCGGGTAACCTTAATGCTGCTGGAGCATCAGTAAGCTATACGGTTGATACTGTAGCACCAACAATAACAATGAGCTCAACTAAAAGCTCATTGTCGTCTGGTGAAAGTGCGACAGTAAGTATCAAATTAAGTGAAATTGCAACTGACTTTAAACAAACGGACTTAAAAGTTAGTGGCGGTACGTTAAGCAATTTCACCGGTAAAGATAAAACATACTCGGTTCTATTTACTCCGACAACAGGCAGTACAGGTACAGGTACTATTACTGTAAATGCTAACAGTTTTACTGACCCTATTGGGAACAACAATACAACTGTTGAAGAGATTGAATTTACTACCGATACGGTAATACCAACTATTAGTATGAGAGCAGATAAAAGCGTATTAATAGCAGGAGAAACGGCGAAAATTACCATTCATTTAAATAAAGCAACAACGGATTTTATTGAAAATGATTTAACTGTAGTAGGTGGTACGTTAAGCGACTTTAAAGGTTCAGATAAAGACTATACCGCTGTATTTACACCTACAACAGATAGTATTAAAGCGGGCAAGGTATCTGCAGCCGCAGGTGTTTTCCATGACAGTATAGGTAACAGTAATGTTGCTGGTGCTTTTGTGGATTTCACCATAGATACTGCAGCGCCAACAGCACAAATAACAGCAGATAAAAACTCTTTGATTCGTGGAGATACTGCAAATATTAGTATTACTTTAAGTGATGCAGCTATCAACTTTACATTATTAGATATGCTTGCTACTGGCGGAACATTAAGTGACTTTAAAGGCACGGGCAAAAAGTATACTGCTGTATTTACTGCCACAAATGATGCAACAGGAATAGGTTCTGTCGAAATAAGACAAGACAGTTTTAGTGATATAGCAGGAAACCTGAATAAGGTAACTCCGTCTGTAAACTTTAATATTGACACTGTTTTACCAACAGTTAGCTTAGTTGCTGATAAAACGACGTTGATCGTTGGAGATACAGCAACGGTTACCATTACTTTAAGTGAAAACTCTATCACCTTTACTAAGTCTGATTTAGTTGTAATAGGCGGAACATTAAGTGATTTTAAAGGGTCAGGCAATAAATATACTGTTGTATTTACCCCACTTAAAGGACAGCTTACAAATGAAAGTATTACGGTCGAGGCTGATAGCTTTACCGATTTAGCGGGTAATAAAAATGCTGATGAGAAATCAGTAAACTTTACGGTTGATATTGTTCCCCCAACTATTAGCTTGTCTCCAGATAAGTCTACTTTGTCCGTCGGTGACACTGCAACGATTACCATAACATTAAGTGAGACCGCAACCGATTTTGCTTTAATCGATATGAGTGCTAATGGTGGTAGCTTGAGTGACTTTAAAGGCTCGGGCAAAAGTTATACTGTTGTATTTACACCGAGTTCTGGTAGTTCTGGTGTTGGTAAGGTGACTGTTAATGCTAATAGTTTTAAGGATACTGCTGGTAATTTAAATGCTGTCGGAGATTCTGTGAGCTTTACGTTAGATACAGTGACACCAACTATTAGCATGACTGCGAATAAAACAAGCTTAAAAACAGGGGATACCGCTTTAATTACTATTAAGTTAAGCGAAGCTTCGATTAACTTTGTTAAAAGTGATCTTAGTGTAACGGGTGGCTCTCTTAGCGACTTTAAAGGAACGGGAAAAGATTATACGGTTACTTTTACGCCTTCTTCTAACAGCACCACTGCTGGTGAAGTCAAAGTAGAAAGAGATAAATTTAGTGATGTAGTTGGTAATAATAATGCGGTTGGAGCATCAATAGACTTTATTGTTGATACGGTTGTACCAACGATTACG